>JAHITX010000032.1 GCA_018817425.1 Pseudomonadota bacterium | reverse complement strand
AATATCATTTCTTCTTTCACGCAAAGGAGGTATTTTTATCGGATAAACATTTAACCTGAACCAGAGATCTTCCCTGAATTGCTTTGTAACAACCATATTTTTTAAATCTCTGTTTGTAGCAGCTATAATCCTGACATCTACAGATACGGCTGCGGTGCCGCCAACCCGTTCTATTTGCTTATCCTGCAAAACCCGAAGAAGTCTTGTTTGTGCCTCAAGCGGAAGTTATCTGATTTCAATCAGCAGCATTTACCTTTATGCGCCCGCTCAAACCTGCCGCGCTTCTGAAATAAAGCTCCTGTAAAAGCGCCTTTTTCATGTCCGAAAAGCTCAGAGTCAATCAGGCTATGCGGAATAGTGCCGCAATTAACTTTGTTAAATGGCAGATTTTTTCTTTCTTCTCAATCCTATAAGACCCGTGAACCCGGGACCAAATAACCAAACCGATTCAGGAATTGGTACTGATGATATTGGGGCTTCAGTTACTTCCAGGGAAAGAGTGTAGTCAAAAGAGCCTCCTGGGTTGTCTATTGATATTAAAGTCTCTCCCACACCTAATTCATAATTACCTTCCCCAATAGGCAAAATATCAACAAAATAACTTATAGGAGACGAACTTACTGGGTAAGGGCCGCCCGCAACATAGTAAAGAGTATGCCATTCCATATTAGCAACTGTCACTCTTCCATTCGTTAGTGAGTCAATTTTATGACCTATTCCCCAGTAGGATTCATAAACATTAGAAATTGTATTCGAATAACTTAACGAAAATGAACTTAAAACTTCGCCTTCCGCAATATTAAAACGGAAAGCATCTAGATCTCTAACCTGACCAACCGAAGCGTTTCCTGATATAGTGTTAATCCCTAATCCAAGATTGAAAGTATCACTATTAATATCTCCGCTAACAGATTCATCGTATTGAACAATTGCAGCATTCGCATTTGCGTACAAGCTAACTAAAACTAAAAAAAATAAAATAACTCTTTTCACATTCATTTCTTACTTCTCCTTCATTTATATTTGCGTCCAGCAGGCCGATTCAGCGGAACAAGTTATTATACTGACATTTAAAAAAGAGGCCATCTTTTTAATAGGGGGGTGTTTTTTCTCTTGACGAACCCTTTAATGGGTGGCCCCATCTCTTACCCTTGATGAGCTACGGTGAAAGAAAATAAGAAAAGTCAGCTCTTATCGTTTATTACCAATAATATTAATATATTAAGTCGCTATTCACTATGCAAGATGTGGCACCTGTTTTTTCTATTTTCCTAAATCACAAGTCAAGGTTTGATCTTAATCCCATCATTCTATTTGCAATATTTAAAATTTATGACAAAGCTAGTTGTTGATTTTTCTCCTGATCCCAATCAACCCAACCAATCCGGAACCGAGGAGCCAAACTGCTCCAGGTATGGGTACAGCAGTTCCGGTAAGAGCAAAATTGTTAAATGTTGCTTCATCGATTGCTGCGATCCCAATCATGCCAGAATTAATCGGTGTGACGAGACTTACACCCGACAAACCTCCCAAATACGAAGTCGAAACGGCATCATATAGTTTGACATCAATGTCGCCATCAGAATCTGTCAATACTTGGAGACTATAAAACCTATTAAATGTAATACCGACTGGAATGGAACCTACTAGTGTTTCGGTTTCACCGCTGGGCGTAATTGAATTGCTCCACACATTCAATTTACGGTCAGGATTGTTTGGATCATTGTTATAGTCTATTTCCAGCAAGACAGTATATTCACGATAATCTGATGATGGCACAGAACCGGAAATGAAAATAAATCCGGAGCTGGTGTTCTTTTTCTCTGCTTCATTACCGTCAAGTCGCAAAAGGCTTTGTACTGAGAGATTTGCCTGTGAATAATATTGTTGGTTATTAGCAAAGGATGCAGCAGCTGGATTCCCGGGGGTATTGTTGATGCCATGATAACCGAGGTCAGGACTACCCAGAGCAATATGATCCCACGAATCAAGTAATACGTCCCAATGGGCACTGGTATAACTCTCGCTGTCAAAATTGTCTGAGAAGTCAGCATTGGCTGACACAGCAACAGAAAAAAATAATAATACAATCATTAGTATTTTGATTTTTGCGAACATGATAAACCACATCTCAATTTATTCGATATTATTTAAAACGCGTTGCTTTGCCTGCTCATATTCTATTTCTGATATGGTGTTACTTTCACGTAATATCTTCAACTTATTTAGCTTATCAGTAAGAGCCTTACCGGACATGACTTCCGAAAGTTGGTTTGATTTTTCGGGATAAGCATCTGCTGTTAAAGTTGTCGAATACTTATGGCCGATTACAACCCAGCTCCATGAATCCTGGATATAGATATTTGTTAAGTAATCATTTCCGGCTTCAATTTGAAGTTTTTCATAAGCATCAAGATGTCTTTCATTTATGCCGATAGGAATAAGACTAAAAAGATGAATGCCTGCCGCTTTGGCGGTTACCTTTCGTCCTCGTGATAAATCTAATTTATCTAATGGTGCGTCAGAAAAATGAACCGGTGTACCTGCACACCCAAAAACGAATGCTGATAAGAGAATTGTTACAAGTGTAGTTTTGATATTCATCTTACGGCCTCCCCTGAAACTGTAACTGTTGCTAATACGCCCAAATAGTACCATAGCCAGTCTTCCTGGATGGAAACATCAACCAGAGCAGTTGCGCCAGGAGCTT
>JAHITX010000031.1 GCA_018817425.1 Pseudomonadota bacterium | reverse complement strand
TTTCAGGCTCAATAATTTAAGTGGGTTATGTGGCATGCAAACTTGACCAATTACTGGCAAAGTTTATAACTGGCTGAATTTAATCAATTGTTTTTTTTAAATATAATTTGATTTATTCTTCTTCGCGAATGTCGGGCTAAGACCTTTATCTTTATGCCGCTTATAAAGGGCCGCTCTTTGGTGCAGGGCGTTGTTTTTCACAAAATTCCATAAATCAGCCAATTCAGCGGAAGAAACATTTAGTTTTCTTTCAAGCATCGCATCTATTTTTCCGTTTTGTTCCGAAATTACTTTCAACCAGTGTTGAATAGTATGGGGTTTAATGCCTATGATCTTTGCCACTCTTTGTATGGGCATACCTTCTACCAAATGTTTAAGAGCCATCAGGATTTTTTCTTCAGGAGATCGAAGGCCGTAAAGGCTATAAAAGATCCCGGCTTCTCTGCATGAGAATGATTTACCGCATTCTTTACAAATATTTCTATGAAATAAGATGTCTGCTTTTGTCCGGTATGTCCCATAAGAGATGATATTATCTTTATTCGTCTTATTATATAATGTGCATTCAGGATTCTGGCAAACCTCTTTCTCCACACTGTATGTTTTGTCCGTTGATTCTTTTTTGTCATCATACTTTCGCCCACCAACACTTAGCGGCATGTCACCAACACTTAGCGGCACATCATGGCTTAAAGAATTATAGCCGTGTAGTTTTTCTGGCGAATCATTTTCGAGCTTGCTGCTGTTATTGTCTGATTTTATGGATATGGCACGCAAAGGAATATTCTGTCTTGCCTTTTTTATCAGGTTTTTTGGAAACGCCTGGTTTTCACTTTGTTCAATAGTACTTAACAAATTCCATAAAGGCTGCTTAGGTCTTATCAGGGCATCCAGTTCAACCTCATAAAGTTTACACCAAATTTCAGAACTTGAACATCGATAATCTCTCGCGAAGCTCATGCCAATCTTATTATAGAGTTTGCATGTTTCTTCCACAGGTGAATAACCGGCAACTATGTATCTTTTCTTTTCTTTTATTTTAGCAAAGTATCGCGCAATACGTACAATATTCTGGTGTGATGCATTTATACTGGCTGCATATGAAGAATAATTAAAATAAACCCCTTCATTAATAGAAAGAATATCGTTGATTCTATCGCATGTCAGATAATGCTCGAAGCTCTCCTGCATTTTGATTTTTTCATATATATCTGATCTTAAAGGAAGAAATATAATATGACCTACATAATGACCCCATGAGTCAAAAATTATATGGTTCAAATCAGGTAGAAGCATAGCAGCTTTTTTTATGACATCCTTAAGCAATGGTTTTACCGTATGGTAAATCTCCCTATGGTATGAAAGAATCATGCTAATGTGTTTATCTTTTGAAACTCTTTCAGCTCTTACAATAAAGCTGTCGCCCAATTGTTCACTGAATTTATAAAGTTCATGGGAATAAAACTGGGCTTCCATCGATGAGTATGCAAAACGCCTTTCCTGTAGAGAATACCAGATGGGTTGATCTGCGTTAAGAGCAACACATACCTGCATTGGGATTCCAGTGACTTCGGAAAGATCATGAAGATTCTCTATACGAGCGTGACAACGATCTGTTTCCCAATTTCTTAATTCCCGGACACTTATTCCGATCAATTCCGAAATTTTTTCCTGGCTCAGGTTATAGCATTGCCGATAGTCATGGATTAAAGATCCAAGTGATTTGTAGAGCTTGGTTTCACTATTATTACTATCGGCAATGGTTTTTCCTCGTAAGGGAACCACTAATTATTTACACTCCTTTTAGAATCGGACAACAGGATACATTCACCGGTTAAGCACATATATTAAAAAAAACTCAGGGGCGCTCACATATTCTTGTGAACGGCTCGTTCTATCGGAAAATCAATACTCCATGCCACCTATATTATTATATTTACTTAACAAAGGTTTTTTTGTCAAGATACAAGAGTTATCGCAACAGGGTAACCGCATTTGGATTTATCTAACACTACAAAAGTAAACCAAGGGTAATCGATATTGGTATATATATGAGGAATTCCAATAGATTCCCCCTTAGAAAAGGGGGATTAAGGGGGTTGTGTGTGCAACTATAACCCGCAAATAAAAGCTTTATAAAACAGCTTTATGACAAAACAACCCCCTGGCCCCCTTTATTAAGGGGGAATTTTGAGTAAGGGGCTTTCTTTATAGAAAGAGAATTTTTTGAGTGATGGGGGGTTTCGCCATAAAAAGAAAATTTATGAGCAGTGGCGCTCTTTATTTAGGAAAAAATTACAAGGATTTAACTTTATTAAATTGGACTGAATATATTAATCCAAATGCGGTTACCCTGGTTATCGCAATTTTGACGTTTGTTTAAATAGATGAGTTTTTAAAAGCGGCCATTGATCAAAAGTCATGTTTATAGATCTTATGTTACTAAAGTGCTCTCCGGCATTAAACAGCCCCTTTGTTGTTTAATGTCTTGCCTGACAGCGCTTAGCAGTTGATGCGATCCTCAAAAGGGCTGTTTAATGCCGGAGAATAAAATAATTATAACAACTATAAAGATGGAGGGAGGAAAGGAGAAATGAAACGAATGATAATTCTAAAGTACTTTGGATTGCCATTGTGTTTTCTGCTTATTCTGCTCTTATGTGGCACTAACGTTAAAGCTATGGATTTGCCAAAAGTGATCGACAAGACCAACTGCAGTCAATTCAAAGAGCTTCTTATTCCGGCTATGTACCTTGCGGTTGAAAGAGGTGACTATGTTGTTACACCGGGGAAAATAAACTTCAAATACAAACATAGTGACAGCTTTCTTGCAGCAAGCGCAAAGAATGGAGAGAAATTTGACATAACACATGAGGGTGAT
The DNA here is from genome assembly GCA_018817425.1 of Pseudomonadota bacterium. Taxonomy (NCBI): domain Bacteria; kingdom Pseudomonadati; phylum Pseudomonadota; species Pseudomonadota bacterium. The sequence continues at coordinate 4,826 of JAHITX010000031.1, read as the reverse complement.
TTGATCGATAAACGCACCGGAAAATATCCGGAAAATATTTACGGTTATCCTTTTCCTAACATTGATCTGAAAGATCCCAAGGCCGGAGAAAAGATGATATATAATTTTAATTTCCAAAGATACCGTTTTATGGCCTCAAGAGAACATATATATATTAGTTGGATAGATAAAAAAGATGAGGAACGCTATATTGAAGGCGTAGATCAGCGCCTTTATATGAATGGCCGTCCACCAGGCCAGGAAATAAAAAATCCCGATAAGTTTCTCTACTACCAATTCCAGAATGTTATGGAACCTATGAGCGTAAAAGGAACCAATACATTGAGCTATATATATATGGATGAAAAGCAAGATAGCAATTATGCCTATGTTCCTGCCATCCGAAGGATTAGACAAACCGGCACAACATCGAAGTCCGACCCCTATATGGGCTCTGATTCATGGATGGATACGAATTATATGTGGGATGGGAAAGACAGAAACATGAAATGGAGGTATGTGGGAGAAAAGACAATTCTAGTTTCTTTTACCAGTCCGAATATGATTCCTGCTCAGGAATTGCCGGATGGAAGAATGTCCAGGGCATATCCTTATACCGGCAATCATATCAAATGCGGTTATGAAGATCCAAACTGGAAGGGTGCATCCTGGGCGCCTCTTGGTATTACCTATGTCCCAAGGAAAGTATGGATTGTGGAACAGATGCCTAAAGATCCTTATTATAACTGGGGGTTGCACGTAAATTATATTGATCAGGAAACTTATACCATATGGTACAAGGAAGTATATGAAAGATCCGGTGATTTCAGGACATGGATTACTACTTTATTGCATTACAGCGAAACTCCAAGCGGTAAAAATAATACAGGAGATTTTGATGCCATGCCATTTATTGACGAAAAAACTCATCACTCTACATGTGTTAGCCGATCAACACATCCGGAATCATTCCTATTTATGCCGGCTTCAAAACTGGATCCCAGCTTTTTTGCCGTGAATAATTTCTTGTTGTTATCAAAATAAGGAAGCAATTAATTATCCGGTAATAATATAATATACTATTTTGCAAAAAAAGGAGACAAACTACCATGACCGTTAAATTAGGAAAGATGAAAGGTGCTGGTCCATACTACGGAAAATCACTGGATGAATTAAATGCCTGTCTTACATGGAGCTCTGAAGAGGAAAGAGAGATAGAGCGATACTGCAATAAGATTCATAAAAATATCTCCGAAGAAGAAATGACGCCGATGGAACGCTTCAAGGCAACTATGGAAGGCAAGGAAAGAGACCGTCTGATTGTGGAGACGTTTTACTTCCCATCCTATGCCGTGCGAACTCTTGACGGGTTTGCTAATGCCGTAAAAACCATCGATGCTTACTATTATCCCAAGCTGTTGGTTAAATCACATCTGGCAACCACAGCCCGCTATAAAATGGAAAGAATGTTTTGTGCACCAATCTCTTATGGAGAAGAATTATTCGGTGGTGATTCAATGTTTATAGAAAACGGCAACCCTGTTCATGATGGAGAATTGCCGATAAAGACTATTGAAGATCTGGAAGGACTGGAAGCACCCGATCCGACAAAACATGGCATGTTTGCTCAATATCTCTGGTTTTGCCAGGAAGTAAGACGGATATTTGATAAATACGAACTAAGCAATGTTATGCCCATCGAAGGGTCTTTTTGTGAAGGGCCGGACGGATTTGCCGCCATGCATATGATGGGTTGCAATCAATTTATGAAATATCTCCGCAAGAATCAAGAATTCTGCATAAAGGCAACGCACCTTGCTTCTGACTGGTTGATCAAACTGGGTATAGCAGTAACCAATTTAGGAAAAGTAGATTACAGCTACATGTGCTCAGATGTTGGAATGTATCCTGTAAAAGGGTCAGAGTGGGCTGCCGGTGAATATGCAAGAATCGGCAAGGCAGTAAAAGCCGCGGTAAATAAGCCTATCGTTCATGCCTGGGCCTTCAATGGAGCTATCGATTGGCTGGATGAAATGCTTAAAGCCGGAGCTTTAGGGGATGACAGCTTCGACGGAATCATGTGCACAGGAGATATTACCGACTACAAAATAGTAAATGATTTTATGCAAAAAAACAACCTTTACGGATGCTATGCTCCTTCAGACAAACTCCTTCTTAGCGGACCTATATCCAAAATCGAAGAAGAGATAAAGGAAAGGTGTGATGCCGCAAAGGCAATTCCAAACAACAGATGCACGATAGGTTTGGGTGCTATTGACTATTATACAACCCCTGAACATATGGACGCCAGTATGTCAGCTGCAATTAAATTTGCTAAGATGTGAGTATGATGAAACCATAGAAAGTCAGAAAACCCATATTTTCGTCATTCCGGCAAACTAAAATAGGTCTGGATGCCGGATCAAATGAGGAGGAGGTAGCATGATGGAAGACTACGGAGTTCAACTGACTACAGAAGAAGAAGCCAAAGTAGACGAGATATGCGGAAAAATCCGGCAACGGGTTGCAACTGAGGCAATAACACCTCGCGAACGATTTGAAACCGTATATCGGGGAGAAACGCCCGATCGGATTCCCATTCAGGTGTGTGCTATAGGTCTGCATGCAGCAACCAACTACGGGGTAACAACATCCGAACTATACAGCAATCCGAAAACAGCACTTTTTGCATATCTTACTCATTTGGAGAGATTCGGCTATGACACACCTTCCGCTTTTCGGTTCAGCGCAGGAGAAAAAGAATTCGGTGCAAAAATGGTCTATAGTGATCATGGAGTTCCTTTTGTTAGTGAAAGTATAATTAATACAGCAGCGGATCTGGTAAAAGTAAAAATACCGAACCCACGCAAAGACGGCACACTGCCATGGCAGCTCTGGATGCTTAGCATACTCAAGAAAAAGCTTGGCGATATTATGCCTATCTTTGGTTTTATGCCCATTCCCGGGGCCATTGGTCCCGTTATCATGCCTATGGATAAGCAATTTCTGGCCCTTCGTAAAGATCCGGTGCTGGCTCACAGCATAGCCGCTTTGGTCATGAAATTTACAATTGATTACGGTACGGCAATGTTTGAGGCAGGTGCCGACATGATCCATATTGTAGGAGTTGATGACCAGGTATCATACGCCATGCATAAAGAATATGAGTTTCCATATGTATGCGGCCTGGTTAAATCTTTACCTTGTCCTTGCTTTATAATAGGAGCCGGAGACTGGTCACATGTTTTGGAATCATATGCCAAAGCCGGTGTTCATGGATTTTTCTTGCACAGCGGCCAGCCTACACCTCTGGAGAAAGCAAAAAAAATAGCAGTAGATTATAACCTTACACTGCGTTATGGTATGAGCAGCAACATATTAGTTCATGGACCTGCGGATAAAATTCGTGATGAAGTAAAAAGGCTTATAAAGGAAGGATGGGCAGGCGGGCGCTTTGTATTGGCAACAGATGGTTTGGATACGAACACTCCGGCAGAGCACCTGGATATTTTCATGGAGGCGGCAAAAGAGTATGGAAAACTTCCTTTGAAAATTTAGCAGATATTTTTACATCAGATAAACTCTTACATAGTCCAACAACAAACCTGTTTTTGCAATCAAAGTTTAGTAGAGTTTCTTTCGAATCCTGAAAGGAGTAATAAAGATGGCAAAAAACAAAAAGAAGGAGAATAAGGTAACATCGCGCAGGGATTTTTTGAAAAATGCCAGTCTTTTTGCCGGTGGTATAGCAGGCACTATGGGCATGGCCAATCTTGCCGGTGATGCCTTAGCCAGTAAAGATATGTCCAAAGAAGTTCCGGTTCCTGGAAAGACAGTTCTCGTACCAGAGCCTGTTTACGAAGTATATGATACTGATATACTTATCCTTGGGGGTGGTTTCGCGGCTGTATCTGCTGCTATGGAGGCCTTTGGTCAGGGCGCCAATTTATTAATGGTAGACAAGGGGCCTTTCGGATTTAGCGGCGGGTTTGGTATGAATTGGGACAACTATGTTTCCAGTATAATAGATAGCGATCCGGCATATAGGTTCAACTTTTGGTACTCGGAGGGTCTGGGCAATCAGAAGGCGATGAGCGCAGTCTATAATCATATCGTGTTTTCAGGGCTAAAACCACGATTGCTGCCGCAGGTCCTTGCACATGGCACTATGGCTGGATTACCGTAAGCCCGACTTCTATTGGCAGTCCTGATAATACGGGAGATCTGGATGCGATTGTCTTAAGGCACGGTGCCAGATTGACTGATTGTGAATTCATGGCTAATGACCTGGTATGAATCCAATGCGCATCCAATAGTTGACGAGAATCTTGCAACCGATATACCCGGTTTTTTCTGCCCGTTAGGTGGTGGTATCAGAGGTGTAAGAACCGCCGGCCTTGATATGAATATGAGCGCCGGCTCACTTTCAGCGATTAAGGCAGTTGAATATGCAAATAAAGTACAGATTAATAAGATAGACTGGCAACCGGTGAATCAAGAATTTACGCGAGTCCATGAAATCCTTAACAGAAAGGTGAATAAACCCATTCGTCCTCACGTTGTTAGACACGCCATTCAAAGGGCTTCTTATAAGGCATTGGGACCAATATGAAATGGGACAAGCCTTGAATCGTCCATTAAAGAGATAGTTCGTATCAGAAAGGAAGATCTTCCGAGGATGATAGTTTCCAACAAGACGAAAACATTTAACCCGACATTCGCGAAGAAGAATAAATCAAATTATATTTAAAAAAAACAATTGATTAAATTCAGCCAGTTATAAACTTTGCCAGTAATTGGTCAAGTTTGCATGCCACATAACCCACTTAAATTATTGAGCCTGAAAG
>JAHITX010000030.1 GCA_018817425.1 Pseudomonadota bacterium | reverse complement strand
TTTCAGGCTCAATAATTTAAGTGGGTTATGTGGCATGCAAACTTGACCAATTACTGGCAAAGTTTATAACTGGCTGAATTTAATCAATTGTTTTTTTTAAATATAATTTGATTTATTCTTCTTCGCGAATGTCGGGCTAAGGATCTCATTAGCCAAAGGATTAGAAGTATTAAAATCGGAATCTCTGAAAGCATGTGGCTCGATTTTATTATCGAACTTTCTTCTAAGCTTCATTAAAAGAACTTGCATATCGAAGGTGTCGGAAAGATTTTCAAATACTATGGCCAGGTCAATATCACTGTTTTTGATAGCATTCCCTTTTGCATAAGAACCGAAAAGGTAAGCTTTTTTAATATTCGGATCTATTTTTCTTAGAAAATCGATATAGTTAATCGCTATTTCAGGAGCTTTTCTTTTATCCATTTTCTAAATTCCTTCATGACCATGTATAGTCACCTTTGTCAAACAAATGTATCATTGCCTTGAAATCGTTATCGGAACTATTTACCCAGTATGTTATCAGCTCTTTTTTCTTAATTTCCATATTATGATTATAAAAAATGTAACAATAATTTTGCTTAGTGTTTTACTCTATGAAAAATCTTTGTTATTTCAGTAGATTCTGCGAGATATTTTTTGTCTCTCACAGAGTACTCAGAGTCACAGGGTTTTTTTAAGAATTTTTTGAGAGGAAAAATTCTTTAAAACCTGACATACTGCTTCGCAGGAAGCTTACTTATCAACTTATGAACTATATGTATTATTTATCTTTGTGATCTCTGTGGGCTCTGTGAGATATTATTTTTGTCTCTCACAGAGAGCACAGAGTCACAGAGTTTTTTTAAAGAATTTTTGAGAGGAAAATTCTTTAAAAAGCAAATATGTTGCTATTGCAGAAAAGGTTGGAAAAAAGGTGCAGAGCACAGAATCAACATGTTGTAGCTATTTTTAGTTCCACATCCGTCAATCGCGAATAAGTTTTGGGATGAATATTCCTGATGATAATATATGTCACTTTGACTCCTTCAGATTCAATTTTCTTTCCCAATGATAAATTGAACTCTCTTAATTCTATATCAAATTCCGGCACAAGGACTAATTCCGAATCCGGTGGTATCCTGCTGCTCAGCTCAGGGTGTTCAAATAAATAGCGGCTGAATTCAGCGCTTAATTCAATATTTTTTTCGATTAATTCGTATTCATTATTCATTTCCGGATCCCTCCATAAAAGCTTGTTTGTAGAAAAGCCAATTGGTTTTTAAATCACTTTCCGCAAACGAAAGAGCATCGTTGTAATTTTGATTAAACAAAGGTGTTTTCCTAATATTGCCATGAATATTCAGCAGATCTCTATGAGCGAACCCATGTGCGGTATCATATCTTACAACAGGGAACCAATCATCGCCTCTTTTTGTTTCATATTGAACTCGGAAAAAGATAATCTTTCCACTCTGCTGAATATGCAAATGACGATATCTGTCAGCCAGCCCAATTCTTATAACATATTCTATAGTTTTTTCAGGATTATGCAACTTAAACCTTTTGCTAATCGTATAATATTGTTGTTATCTCTTGCAGAGTCACAGAGTTTTTTAAAGAATTTTTGAGAGGAAAATTCTTATAAAGCTGACTGCTGCTGTCGCAGAATCGAATAGCGAAGTCTGATACCATATTGTTTGCTCACGAACTCATAAGCTTATCAAGTCATGAACTGTTTTTATCTCTCACAGGGTGCACAGAGGCTCAGAGTTTTATTACTGATTCTTTGAGAGGAAGAATCAGTAATCAGAATTTCTTTGTTAAAAATTCTGAATTATCTTTGTGACCTCCGTGTGCTCTGCGAGATATTATTTTTGTCTCTCACGGAGAGCACAGAGTCACGGATAAATAATTGACGGTTAAAGACAATTCCCACTAAGCTGCATAGACTTCTTCATGGGCTAAAGATTTTGCTGCATATAAAAGTGCTGAACGGATATCATCTTCATCAAGGAACGGATAATCTTCTTTCATGCATATCCGCCACTTTTCATATCCTTAATAATATCTTTAACCGTTTTTCCCTTGAATATTTTTTTTCGCAATTCGGTATAATTGCCTTCACCGCGATCATAGTCCAGAATGAATTTTAAAGCACCGGCGGGACCTAATTTTTCTCTAAGGGCTTCCCAACCTGCTCTTCTTACTTCTACAGGAGTCAGTTCATTTAAAGCATTCATATCTTAAACATCTCCTTTGTGATCTCTGTGTCCTCTGCGAGAGCACTATTTTGGGTCAACTAATATTTTCAGGATTCTTTCGCTTGTACGGCCATCCCAGAGTTCAGGAATTTCGCCGGGCTTGTTTTTGCCTTCCAATATGCGGTTTATGTCGTCTTTCATATTTTCAACAGTAGTAAGTTTGTTTGTACCATCGCAGGTAAGTTTTATTTGAACATTAATCAAATCTCTTTCTGCGTTTGCTTGCGTCGGTCGGCGGCTGAATATATTTACTGCAAATTAATCTCTCACAGAGAACACAGAGTCTCAGAGTGTTTATTATTGATTCTTTGAGAGGAAGAATCAATAATGCGAATCCGCTCAAGGGGAATCGTGAATTTTATTTTGTATATATCAGACTTTGCCGGTGTGGCCCAGATTACCATGCATTGATTTCCCGTTACAACCCCCCATATACTTTTACTTGTTTTTCACAGAGAATACAGAGAACCAGCGCAACTTATAACGCATCAGTATCTATTATTGGAATTTTTCTGACTCTGATTGATTTACTTGTTACTGTTACCATTGCCCCTGACTCCAACTGCATCTGAATTCTTGGCCATATTGTCTCAATTAAGTTTGCTAATTCCTGACCTTTTAGCCCTTCATACCGAATTCGGATCACGGAAAGCGATTTTGCATTTTGCACTGCCAGAAGCGCATGAAAATCGGCATCTAAAGTAATGATCACTCTTTTTTCAAATCTGGCATAAACCAATATTTCCTAATCGGAAGCTCGGCTAAGTCCTATATCACCTGTGTGTAATATATCCCATCCTTTATCACGCAGAATATTTGCTGCCGTTCGGGGGAGACCCTGATCAAGCAAAATCCGGCTCAAGCTGCCACCAGTGGAATAATTTGGCTGTCAAGATTTCTTGCTGCAAAAGCCAGGGCCTGATAAATATCTTCTTTTTCAAGTTCAGGGTATTCAGTATGGAGATCCTTCCAGTCAGGATATAACGCGACAGCTTCCACAACTCTTCTAACAGTCAGTCGCAAATTACGCAGACATGGCTGCCCGTTCAAGACTTGTGGATCAATGGCTATTCGATCAAACATAATATCCATATATCCTCCTTTTATCTCTGGCAGAGAGTTCAGAGTTTGTTTAAGAATTTTTGCCCCAAGTTTAATAGTACTTTGGGATTTAGCGGGGCAGGGGAAAAACTTTAACTTCATATTTGCCGCGGACAAGCGTGGACGTTCGCAGATATTATAGAGTCTTTACGGGTCTGCGGCTGAACATTTTTATTTCTAATTAATCTCTCACAGAGTTCTCAGAGTCACAAAGTTTTTTTAAGAATTATTGAATGGTTTACAGTTGACGGATAAAAACGGTTTACGGCTATCGGTATTTAATGGCTATTTTATCTCTCACAGAGAACACAGAGTCACAGAGTTTTTTTTAAGAATTTTTTGAGAGGAAAAATTCTTAAAATGCTGACATGCTGCTATCGCAGGCAGGTGCAAGGTTAATAACAGATAACGATAAAATTGGTAGATTTTTCATAAGCATTATAGACACTCATTAAAGTTTTTAAGTGGTGTATCAAAGTCGTCAGCAAACCGGATAAATTCTTTTGGTTTTATGTAACTGAAGGGTATATTTTCGAATTTATCTTCAGTTCTGAAAAGTCTTTGTGATCTCCGCGGGCTCTGTGAGATATTTTTTTTGTCTCTCGCAGAGTTCTCAGAGTCTCAGAGTTTTTTTAAGAATAGTAGCCGCAGACAAACGTGGATGTTCGTAGATATTATAGTCTGTGTTTGTCTGCGTCGGTCGGCGGCTAAAAACTATCGGCTAATCCTCAGTACTTTTTAAATATCGAATTATTGCATTTTTAAATTCGGTAAAGTCATTAAGGTTTTTGAAATTGATATTCCGGAAAACTCATTTAATTGTGCCAGGTATTGCTCAAGTTCGGACATTTTCTTTAGAATTAGTATATTGTCAACCACTTAAAAACCGCCTATTAAGTATGCGCTTTTCGAGAATTGAAAAATCGAAATAAGTTCTCATGGTTACGGATTCATAAGAATGACGAAAAAATGGATCATTGTCGGCAAGGATTTTTTTGTTCTTTAAAATTTTCATACGAAGCGTAAGTGGCGCCGTGTTTAAAATCACAAGATCAATTTCATCGGTTTTGAAAATGTCTGTTAAATCTCCCAGTATTTGCAACCTTTTTGGGGAAAGATATTTGCCGCTCAGATATACAGCAATATCCAAATCACTTAACGGTGTTATTGTCATTGAAGCAAAGCTGCCGAAAAGATATGCAAACAGAACATCTTTTCTATTTTTAAAATAAGTTTCAGCCCTTGGAATCAGTTCGTAAATATTATGCTTTATAGGTTTGTTTTTGATCATGATAAAAGTGGTTTACGGTTATTTAATGGCTGTTTTATCTCTCACAGAGAGCACAGAGTCTCAGAGTATTTATTACTGATTCTTTGAGAGGAAAAATTTAATTTCATATTAGCCGCAGACAAACGCGGACGTTCGCAGATATTATAAAGTTAGTTTTTGTCTGCGTTGGTCGGCGGCTAATAATTCTATGTATTCAAGGCCAACAGACGGATATATATTGACTTCTGCTTGTTGAGCAGTTTCAAATCTTCTTGTTAGGATTTCGAAAGGGACTTCATATCCTCGTTTTATGCCATTTGCATCAAGAAGTTCCGGAATCAATATCTTTAATTTTTCAATAAGTGCCTCTAAATTTTCCTCCTCTGTTGCGAGGCCGGGAACATCGTCACTGGTAGCAACCCATACACGGACATCTTCGTCCCATTCAGCCCTAACGAATAATGGTTTTTGGAGCATAGCATCACCTCATATTTTTATCTCTCACAGAGAGCACGGAGTCACAGAGTTATTTTAAAGAATTTTTTGAGAGGAAAAAATCTTAAAATGCTGACATACTGCTATCGCAGGTAAGTTGTCTTATAATTGAACGTTCACCAAATCTCTTTCTGCGTTTGTCTGCGGCTGAATATATTTACTGAAAATTAATCTCTCACAGAGAGCACAGAGTCTCAGAGTTATTTTAAAGAATTTTTGAGAGTAAAATTCTTTAAAGACTGACACCTATAATCAGGTTTTAGGTTCAAGGCCCAAGGTAGAAGGTATTATATTTGGGTTTTTATCTTTGTGATCTCCGCTGGCTCTGCGAGAGATTATAATCAGTATTTGCGCAGCATTTCTATAAGCTCTCTCTTAGTTTTCTGGTTCCAGAGAGCAACTTTATTCAGAATATCGTTTAGTGTTGGATTAGGAATAAATTTGGATAGGCTATCCGGGTTATCTTCAAAATGAAGCTGTATAGCTTCTTTTAAATTTTGAACAAGTTCATCAAGAGTTTTTCCCTGAGTGAAAATGTCAAAATCAATACATTTTCCACAGTAGTATTCGCCGTCATTGTAAATTTCCGCTTTTATTATATTTTCCATTATATCCCTCCTGATATCCATCCAAGAAAGGTTTACGGCTATCGGTATTTAATGGCTATTTTATCTCTCACAGAGAGCACAGAGTCACAGAGTTATTTTTAAGAATTTTTTGAGTGAGAAATTCTTAAAAAAGCTGACATATTGTTTTAAGTGTTGGATCTTGCATTTTCGAATCGAGAGGTAAACAATACTTTAAAACTATCATAATTTACCGACAAATCCATCTATATCTATTCCGGCTTGTTTTAAAATTGCGCGCAATGTCCCTTCAGGCATGTCTCCCGGATGATTTGGAACTGTCGTATACCTTCCGGTTGATGAATTATACCAAATTTCATGGCTCCCGGCAGCCTGGCGATCGAAAGTAAAGCCAAATCTCTTCAACCTTTTGATAATCTCTCGATACCGAAATACGGAAAGCCTTCCCATTTAAATTCCTATAACTAACGGATAATCAAATTTTTCAGGTATTTCGCTTGCCGGCGTAGAGCCATGCCTTTCTATCTCTGCTTCGAGTAGTCGCCGTGCAATGTCTCTGGCAATTTCGATTGTTTCACTTATTGTCCGCCCTTGGGCAACAAGGCCCTGAATATCATCTGAAGTTCCTAAATATATACCCTCCGGGAGCTTTTCAATATGTATTTTGATTACTCGTTCCATAAACGGCCTCCAGTATTTATTTGCATTCACTCTATCTTCCGATTCCTAAATATGTGAAACCAAGTTTTGTCAGTTCATCCCGGTCGTATATATTTCTTCCGTCAACAATTACAGGTTTTTTCATAAGCGATTTTACTGTTTTCATATCAATATTTCTGAATTCATCCCATTCGGTTGCAACAATAAGAGCATCACAGGTTTTAGATGCATCATAAGGATTTTCATAGAATATGACTTTTTTCAAAATTTTCCCGGCGTTTTCCATTGCAATTGGGTCATAGGCATGAATTGTTGCCCCAAGTGTTTGAAGCTCACCGATTATTTTAAGTGATGGAGCGTCTCTTATATCGTCTGTTTTGGGCTTGAATGAAAGTCCCCAGACAGCAATTGCAGCGCCTTTCAATTTCATAATAGATTTGAGTTTTTCTACCGGTACGCTTTTTTGCTTTTCATTTATTTTGTCAACTGCTTCAAAAAGATCAGAATCGCATTCATGTTTTTTTAAAGTAGATATAAGAGCTTTTACGTCCTTGGGAAAGCAACTTCCACCATAGCCTATGCCTGCATGAAGAAAACGCGGGCCGATTCTGCTGTCAAGCCCCAGACCTTTGGAAACATCCCTGATATTTGCGCCGGTTTTATCGCATAAAAAAGACAGTTGGTTCATAAAACTTATCCTTGTTGCAAGCATTGCATTACCAGCGTATTTAATTATTTCGGCACTCTTTATATCGGTAAGCATTATAGGCCTTCCGGTTCTTGCAACAGACCGGTAAAGTGAAACCATTACTTTTTCGGCTTTTTTGCTGTCTGTTCCGATAATGATTCTGTCCGGATTTTCAAAATCCTTTATAGCAGCGCCTTCTCTTAAAAATTCCGGATTTGAAACCACATCAAACTCGATCTTTTTTTTCCGGTTTGATTTTATAATATTTCTGACAAATTCGGCAGTTCCTACAGGCACCGTGCTTTTATTTACAACTACCTTATAGCCGTTCATAAACTTACCGATCTGCTTTGCAACGTTTTCAACCGAAGTTAAATCGGCTTCCTGTATATGATTGCAAGGAGTACCTACACAGATTAAAATGATTTTGGATTCTTTTACAGCTTTTTGGGGATCTGATGTAAAGATCAGCCGTCCGGTTTTAATATTTCTTTTAAAAATCTCTTCAAGGCCCGGTTCATATATAGTAAGCTCTCCTTTTGCAAGAGTGTCTACTTTCTTTTGATCTATATCAAAACAGATTACATTGTTGCCTAAATTTGCAAACCCGGTTCCTGTAACAAGGCCAACATATCCGGTTCCAGCAACAGTTATATTCATTTAATTTTCCTTAATACAGTTTACGGTTATTTAATGGTTATTTTATCTCTCACAGAGAGCACAGAGTCACAGAGTTTTTTTAAGAATTTTTTGAGAGGAAAAATTCTTAAAAGGCTGACATGCTGCTATCGCAGGTAAGTTTTATTTGAATGTTAATCAAATCTCTTTCTGTGTTTGTTTGCGTTGGTCGGTGGCTGAATATTTTTACTGCAAATTAATCTCTCACAGAGAACACAGAGTCACGGAGAAACGGTTTAGAGTTGATGGATATCGAGAACTGATAACTGTCAACCGTCAACCGGTAACCGTTTTACCCTATCTTTTATTCTTTTCATATGCCCTCTGCCCAATCCTTTTACTTCGCAATCCAGTTCAAAATAACGTTGTATTTGCTTATCTTCCAGAATTCCGAAGCAATCAATGACAGCTACTGGTCGGCCGACCATTTTGACAACCTCGTCCGGATCAAGTTTGAGATAAGCCTGATGGCGGACTGCCAGCACCAGGGCATCTACTCCCTTAAGGACTTTTTTAAGGTTTGGCTCTATGTGTGTTTCAGTTAGTTTGTCTTGGTTTCTGAAAAAACGTGCCCATGAATGACCGGGGGCAGGGTAGGTATCTTGTTTTTCAAGCTCCCACCAGTGTTTTACATAAGGATCGTGAACACATATTTCTGCGCCCATCTCACTGAGTTTGCGAACCAGTATTTCCGAACCGCTATAGCGGGTATCTCCGACATCTTCTCTGTAGGAAGCTCCTAAAACAGCAACTTTGGAAGCCGCCACTATTTTACTCATATTCCTTAAAGCGTCGCGGACAAGCTCTGCGGCATGAAGAGAACGGGTATCATTGATATCTATTGCAAGCGGTGTGATTTTAAAAATATCATCGTCGAAGCCCATAAGAGTATGATAAGACCATACACCCAACCCGCCGTCTTTTGGAAGGCAATAGCCGCCTATGCCGGGACCCGGAAATATAATATTGCTATGAGTCGGGCGAATCTTGATGGCTTTGATAACCTTTATAAGATCTACACCATTTCTTTCGGCAAAAAGACTCCATTCGTTCAGAAACGCCAGTATGGTTGCCCGATAAGAGTTTTCTACTATTTTACAGGTTTCACTCTCTATGGGACGGTCTAAAACAGTAAGAGGAAATTCATCAACGTTTAATATTTCGGTAAGAAATTTCTCGACTCGTTTGCGTGAAGCATCGTTTATTCCGCTGCATACCCTCCAGAAATCACGGATGGATGCCACATAATCACGCCCCGGCATGACTCTTTCATAAGAATGAGAAAGCAGGGGATCGGACTGGATACCCCGGTTTTCGAAAGCCTTTTTCATTAAAGGGTAGGCTACATATTCAGTTGTTCCCGGAGGAACCGTGGTTTCAATAAGAACCAGACAATCCGGATTGATTCTTTCGCCTATAATCTTAAGGCTATCTTCTAAAGCGGCTATTTCAGCATGACCTTCTCGACAGTTTCCAAAAGTTTCCTTGAAATAATCGCACTGAACATCCACAACAACCACATCGGCCAGACTAAGAGCGTCATAAGTGAAAGTAGCAATGAGGGTTTTTTTCTCTTTTACGCAGCGGGCAATAAGAGGAGCAACTTCGGGATCTTCAGCTTCTACAGGAGCTATTCCCCGGTTCATATATGGTATTTTCCAGAACGAGCGAGAAGAAGGGCGCTGCATACCGATTACAAATTTGCCGGGTTTGCCGCTGATTTTGTCAATCGAATCGGCAACTACACCTGCCATAACTGCACCGACAAAACCAACTCCCATTACAACAACTATTTCACGGTTCATTTTTCGCTGACCGGCAACAAGAGCTTTTAAATGGGTGAATTCTTTTTTATAATCCGCAGGGCCGGGGATAGAGAAGACTTCACCGCCAGGAGAAACTGAGACTTCTTTGTTATCAACAATTTTTTTAGGTTTCTTGATAGTTTTTTTAACAGCCATAGAATTTTGTTCCTTAATCAGTTAAAAGCGGTTTACAGTTCACGGTTCACGGTTAAAAGCGGTTCACAGTTCACAGTTCACGGTTGACGGGTAAAAGCGGTTTACAGTTCACAGTTCATGGTTGACGGATAAAAGCAGTTGTCAGTTTACGGTCTACCGTTAACTGTCAACCGTCAACCGATTTATACAGCTCCGCCCCCTCAGTTACATTATCTATTAATAATAACTGCCAAACAGTAAAATCGGCATTGATTGCTATAAACTTAAGCTATAAATTATCCGGCATGCCTGTAGTAAAGCGTTCCAATGGTCTTAAGCGCAAATATGGGCATTTTACCAAAAACTTTAGTCTGAAACGGGCTGACTTTTTCCGGCTCCTTCACAAATGAACCGTTTTTAATATCATACCGGTAATACTTGATTATATATTCTTCTGCACCCATTCCCAGCTTAAACTGCCTTAGGCCGTGGTTTTCTATCTCAGTTCTGCCAAGACAAAGACTTTTATAACCTTTTTTGGCATACCATTTAATGGCTTCCCACATGACAAGGTTATTTGGCCTCAGATTCTGATACTTTATATCCGAGGCGCCAAACTTGTAAATAGCTTCTTCGCCAAAATGAAGGAAAACAGCCCCTGCAATATATTTTTCATTATAAGATGCAAGAGCCACAATCCCAAGCTCTTTTGATACAATATGTTTATATATATTTTTAAAAAAACGATACGGCTGAGGAGGAAGACCATGCCTTTTTCTCGTTATGCAATTAAGTCTGTAAAACTCTTTCACAGCTTCAATGGTAGAGAAAAAATTAATGCTTACGCCACTTGTATCTGCTTTTTTAATATTTCTTTTGAAAGTATTTTTTAAAAGTTTATA
The DNA here is from genome assembly GCA_018817425.1 of Pseudomonadota bacterium. Taxonomy (NCBI): domain Bacteria; kingdom Pseudomonadati; phylum Pseudomonadota; species Pseudomonadota bacterium. Next base: position 57,503 of record JAHITX010000030.1, on the reverse strand, counting down.
AATTTCATTTTCTTTGCGTAAAAGATTAATACGGTGTCCAAAAAAACCGGACGAAACAACTGCATTGGGCAAATACTTGTCGCCACTTCTTAGTTCTATATACTTCCAGTTATGCTTTTTAGCATATTTTATAATCTGATCAAATATATCCTGAAATTTTATATCTTTTGAAATAAGTGGATCACAATAATCGGTAAACGGCAGAGAAACTCCCCTGCGTCCGGTTATAGTACTTTTTATATCCATCATCGGAACTATAGATGCTAATTTATCTTTATTATAAGCTGCAAAATAACATGGTATATAATTATAGGAATCGGATAAAACTTTTAACCAGGCAATCGAATGAAAAACAGAGCAATTATGGAGCATAGAAATCTCATCATCCCATTTTTCATAGCTTTCAGGATCCAAAATCTGAAAAGCAGAAGCCACGGTTTACAGTCTCCGGTTCTCGGTTTTCATTTAAAATTAGTTTCCACTCTTCGCTATACGGCTTACAGCTAAACGATAAACGCTAACTGCCAATCGCAAACCGTTTTATTTCATGCGCTACATATTCAATCTGCTCCTGGGTCAATTCAGGAAACATGGGAAGTGAAACAAGCTCATCCGCACATTTTTCCGCTACAGGAAAACTGCCTTTTTCAAGTTCCATAGTCTTATATGCATCCTGAAGATGTATTGGAACCGGATAGTGAATTCCGCATGATATACCGGCTTTTGTAAGATACTCTATAAGCGTATCCCTCCTTTTGGTTCTTATTGCATATATGTGATACACATGTTTTGTTTGTGATGTTTCAACAGGAAGTAAAATGTGCTCTGTATCTTCAAACAATTCTTTGTAAATTCCTGCATTTTTTCTCCTGGCATCATTCCATGCCGAAAGATATTTAAGCTTTACTTCAAGTATGGCGCCCTGTATTCCGTCCATGCGTCCGTTCCAGCCTATCATTTTATGAAAATATTTTTTTGACTGTCCGTGATCACGAAAGATGCGCATTTTTTCCGCTAATTCGATATTATTTGTAACAACTGCTCCGGCTTCACCATATGCACCAAGGTTTTTGCCGGGATAAAAACTGAAACATCCGGCATCCCCTATTGATCCTGCACGTTTCCCCTTATATTCCGCCCCATGAGCCTGGCAAGCATCTTCGATTACAAAAAGATTATGTTTTTTTGCTATTTTTGTAATAGGGTCCATATCGGCCATTTGTCCGAAAAGATGAACCGGGATAATGGCTTTTGTCTTAGATGTAATTGCTGCTTCAATAAGCTTGGGATTCATATTGCAGGTAGCTTTATCGACATCTACAAAAACCGGTTTTGCTCCGCTAAAACTGATAGCTTCGGCTGTGGCAATAAAAGAAGCAGGTACTGTAATAACCTCGTCACCATCTCCTATCCCAAGGGCTATCAAGGCAATCCATAAGGCATCTGTTCCGCTGCCCACACCAATGGCTTCTTTGCATTGGCAGTAAGGCGCAAAGGCTTTTTCGAAGCGTTCAACAAAAGGCCCACCCGCAAATGCGCAGTTATCAATGACTTGCTTTATTGCATAGTCGACTTCATTTTTAATTGAAAGATATTGAGATTTCAGATCAAGAAACGGTATTTTCATAATTAATTATACCTCAAACCTTTTTTTTGAGTATTTTAGCCGGATTCCCGGCAACAACAGCATTCGGTGGCACATCTTTTGTAACAACGCTTCCGGCACCTATAATAGCATATTCTCCGATCGTAATCTCGGAGAGAATTGTGCTGCTAGAACCTATAGAAGCTCCTCTTTTTACAAGAGTTGGCTCAACCTTCCAATCGGACTCAGTCTGTAAGTTACCATCTTTAGTGGTGGCCCGTGGCTTTTTATCATTAATAAAAGTTACATTGTGGCCTATGAACACTTCGTCTTCTATGGTTACTCCTTCACAGATAAAAGAATGGCTTGATATTTTGCAGTTCTTTCCTATAAAAGCATTCTTCTGTACTTCCACAAATGCACCAATCTTTGTATTATCGCCTATAGTGCATCCATAAAGGTTGATAAATTTTGAAAGTGTGACATCATTTCCAAGTATTACATTATCGGCAATACAGAGATAATTCATAACTGCACTAATTTCCCTTTGTTTTTGAGTGATTCAGTAGATGCTTCAAGCATTCTTACCACCTCATACCCTGCAACACCATCATTTTCAACTTTACCGCCGCCATTTAAATAATTTATAAAACTATCGACAGTGAGTTGAAGTGCTTCAGTATGATCAATCTTAGGTGCCCACATGTCTCCCGAACGATAGGATACCAGCAGGTTATATTGTCCTTCTTTTGTTTTTACCTGGACACCTTTATCGTAGATTTTTATCTTTTCATCAGGTTCAAGATCATTCCAGACAAGCATTTTTTTCTGGCCCCCGATTAGTGTTGTTCGCATCTTTATGGGAGAGAGCCAGTTTACATTGATATGTGCTATTAAATTATTGGAAAAGTAAAATGTAAGGTATGCAACATCTTCCAGACCTCGATCAAAGTGTTCTGCCCCTGTGGCAATTACAGCCTGCGGTTTTTCACCTAATACATACAGCATTATGGAAATATCATGCGGAGCGAGATCCCATACCACATTAACATCATGTTGGAAGAGACCCAGATTGACCCTGGTTGAGTCATAGTAGTAAAGATTTCCCAGCACTTTATCATCAACAAGCTGCTTTATCCTCCTTACTGCACCTGTATAAAGAAATGTGTGGTCCACCATAATTTTAAGATTTTTCTTTAAAGCTATTTCGACCAGATCCTGGGCCTCATTGCTGGAGTATGTGAAGGGTTTTTCAATAAATACATTTTTACCTTCTTCAAGAGCCATTTTTGCAAGTTCATAATGTGTGAATACAGGAGTAGCTATTACAACTGCATCAATACCTGGATCTTTAATTACTTCTTTATAATCTGTAGTTGTATTAATTCCGGGGTGTCTCTTGAGTGCTTTCTTAAGAGACTGGCTGTTTGTATCACATACGATAGAAACTTCCGAACCATCGGCAGTGCTGAAGTTTCTGACAAGGTTGGGGCCCCAGTAGCCATAGCCAATTACACCAACGTGAATCATAAAATATTCCTTTTATAAATGGGTAGGTTGTATCATGGATTCGTATTCAGGCGGTATGTATAATATTTGATTATTCTTTTTTTGATCCTCGAATCCCAAACCTTGATTGCTCCTGCCCGGTTTATGGTTAATGTGCTCCCTCACCGGTGAGAATTACAAGCGGGGTTTTCAGAAGAAGTTTAATATCAAGCCACAACGACCAGTTATTAATATATTTCAGATCAAGACGAACCATTTCATCAAAAGTGGTTTTGCTTCTTCCTGTAACCTGCCATAACCCGGTAATACCTGGTTTGGCGGAAAGCAATCTGCGTTTGTGCCAGATATCGTAAAGCTCACATTCATAAGGGATGGGAGGGCGCGGTCCAACAAGCGACATTTCTCCTTTTAGCACATTAATAAATTGAGGAAGTTCATCAAGGCTTGTTTTTCTAATGAAATTACCTAGTGGTGTAATTCGTGTATCATTACATAACTTATATACCCCAGGAGTATTTGGATCGGAATCACCCTGCCCGATAAATTTTTCAATATATTCTTTATGGCATTGACTATCACTGTTTTCATACATTGATCTGAATTTTAAGAAGGAGAATTTCTTGCCGTTTAATCCCATTCTTTCCTGCTTGAAAAAAACCGGACCTTTTGATGTCAGTTTTATGGCTAATGCAATAATAAAAAAAACAGGAGCAAGAAAAAAAAGGGCAAACAAACTACCTGTAAAATCCATTATCATTTTTAAAATTGATTTTGCCTGTTTTGAAATGCTCTGTTTTGAAAGGTCGGGATAAAGAGTTGTATTAAACAATCCGCCATTAATCTTCGAATCGCCATTTGCCTCCGGGAAAGCATGGACTGATATTTTAATTTTTTTTGCCAGTACTACATCTATTGCGATATTGATACTGTCATATACTTTTCTAAGTATACTTTCCATCGAAGTTTCGTCTATTGAATTTATTTCCGTAAATATTGCGCCCATAATCTTATTTGTTTCATACCAGCCACTAATATCAGTTTCTCTTAAACAGGAAATAAGAACTTGTTTCATTTTTTCAGCAGAATCCTTATCTTTTTTGGTTTGTAGTTCTGAGATATCAAGCAGCATGAGAATGAACGGTTTGTTTGATCGCTCTGTTCTTTTTCTTTCTATCTTAAGCATATAGAGAAACTGAGTCATGTCAAAAAACATATGGCTTACTTCGGAAAAAGGTTCTGTAACCGCCTTAGATGTATCATGAAGAAATTTTGTAAATTTTTTTACAGATAAGTTTAATGTATCCATAGCTTCCTGGTTTGATTCAAAATTCATTACTATTCTCCTTGGTTATAAGGCAATTGTTTCATAACCGGTAGTTCGATATTTATACTTATATAAAAAAGACTTTTCAATCATAACCGAAATGTTTTTATTTCGTCATGTTTAAAGAGTTTGGATAAGCCCTTAATATGTATAGTATTATATATAATTATAATTCTTATTGTTATTATAATAAATTATATAACATTTAACAATAATTATGTCTGTGACAAATATCACATTTTAAGCGTTAAAATTTTTATAATACAGGGTATGAAATCTTGAAAAATGACAACTATTCATTTTTCTCATTTATTATTAAACTTTGAGCTAATTTTACGACCAAAACTTTTGGATTTATCTTTTTTAACATTCCCATGATATGGATAGTACTGTGAGGTCCCAAAATACCGGGATCGAAGCGCAGCTGATTTAAAATTCATATCATTTAAAACAACGCCGATAATTTTGTCTTTTCCAAGAAACTTAATGGCCTGTTGAATGGGCCCTCTTGGTGTTATGCCAGCCCTTATTACAAGAATAATACAGTCAACTAATTTGTAAAGTACATGCGGTTCTGTTGTTGCAAGCACGGGGGAAGAATCAAGTATAATATGCCGGTCGCTATAGCGGGATTTCAACTCGTCAATGAGGCTTTCCATCTTTTTCGAACCGATCATTTCAACAGGATTTTCCTGGCTGCTGCCTCCGGTAAGAATATTAAGCTTATCAATACCAGTTTTCATTATAAGATCCGGTAAATCTGCATATCCCAGCAGATAATCCGATAAACCTTTAGCTTTATCGACGCCAAACCACCTTGAAAGTGAGGGATTCCTGAGATCGCAGTCTAATAAAAGGGCGTGGCTGTGGAATTCCATAGCGATTGTAATAGCAAGGTTTATTGCAATCAGGCTTTTGCCTTCCCCGCTAAAAGCGCTCGTTATAAGAATTGTTTTGGGTTTTTCACCAAGCGCAGGCATTAAAAGATATGTTCTAAGTTTTTTAAACTGTTCCGAAACAATTGAACCGGACTGGAAATAGCAAACTAGCTTGTCGTCAAAAACAGTGTTAACTGGTGAGGATTCGATAGTTTCCGCTGTAGATGCCTGAATATTTTCTTCTTCTGCTTTTTGCAGCGCTTCAAATATTTTTCCCATAACAATCCTTTAAAAATTAATAATTTTATCAAAAAAATCCGGATAAATTATAAATATGGTAACCGTTGTGCACATAAGAATTAAAATAACAAAAAAGATTACGGGCAAAATTAATTTTTTCTTATTTTTCTGCAATCCTTCCAGATCTCTGATGGCTTCTAAAATAACCGGTTTCCCGATACGTCTTAAATTACGTGAAAATCCAATGATAAGAGCATTATCACATACGGTATTTATCAAACGGGGGGTACCTTTTGAATATTTATATATTTCTTTTATGGAGTTTTTGTCGAATAAAGAAAGATTACGGCCTCCCGCTTTTTTAAGTCTGTATTGTATATACTCTTTTGTTTCACTAAAATTAAATTCGCTCAAGTTATAACGAACGGTAATTCTTTGTTTTAAGGCTCTGAATCGGGTGTCGGCTATAGTTTCGTTTAATTCAGGTTGTCCCAGAAGAATTATATGGAGCAACTTATTTTTTGAAGTTTCAAAATTTGTTAATAATCTGACTTCTTCCAGGATTTTTGGGTTCATGCACTGGGCTTCATCGATTATCAAAAAAACCAATTGCTTTTTATTAAAACAATCCAGAAGAAAATTATAAAGCAACATTAGATTATGCCCGCGTGATTTATCAGTAGTTGTTTTTATTCCAAGATCAATACAAACATAAGTGATAAAATCACCGGGTGACATTATAGGATTAAAAATATTAGCGGTACGAACATTCGGACCTAAATTACTTAAAAGCATGTGCACGAGAGTGGTTTTCCCTGTACCTACTTCTCCTGTAATGAGGCTGAACCCTTTTCCTTCCTTTACTGCATATTTAAGATGAGCAAGTGCTTCTTTATGTTTCTCACTAAAAAAGAAAAATCCAGGATCAGGTGTTATTTCAAAAGGTTTGTTAATTAAACCATAATACTTTTTATACATTTTCAGGCTGCTTCTTTCTCAATACTTGGTATGGTGGCGATTACCCTCAGACCAAGAACCAGCTCAACATCTTCCGCATCGTGGAAAGATGTATCCATCTGTTCACGTAAAACGGCTAGTCCGATGCTACATCCTATACAAAGAGCAAAACCGATGAGAAGAACTTTTTTAATATCCGGGGAGAATGGTTTTTCCGGAATACGGGCTGGATCAATTATCTTAAATTGTTCTCCTTTTTGTTTAAACTCCAGATTCTCCGCTTGCTGAGCTTCCTGGCTCTTTTTGAACAAGGTCTCATAATTTTCTTTTGTTTTGCTGTATTCCCGCATAAGCGAAGCCATTTCCTGCTCGCGTGATGGTATATTTTCAATCCTTGTTCTGTAGATAGTTATTTGTTTTGATATGCCGGTTATTTCGGACTGATATTGTTTTATCTCAAGATCTATCATCTGAAGCTGCTTGTTTAATTCTATGTAGCGAGGGTCTTTTTTCAGATCGTATGACTCTTGAACCGTTTCTTCATCAGATTCATGTTTGGATTCAAGATCGGCCAGCTTTTTCTTTGTTGTAATTACGTCAGGATGATTTTCAGTGTATTGGGATGTTAATTCATCTAAAAGTTTTGTCAATTCATCTTTTTGCAACTCATATGAACTTTTGCTTTTTGCTCTGGATTGAGCTGGTGCCAGTCTGTTGGCAGAAGCAGACAAAGGTCCGGCCAGGGCATTATCTTTTAGTCCGATTGTTCCGGTTTCCGAGGCTGTAGCCGGCGATTCAAAATCTGAGATCTGCTTCTGAATAAATAATTTCCGGTCCTGGGCTGCGTTAAGATTTTCTCCTATTCTCTGGTACTGGTTTTGAAGCTGCTCCAGAATTTTCAAGCTGGTGTCAAGTTGCTCCGGCAATTCGCCCATATATCGTTTTTTATACCGGCTGACTATCATTTCCAGTTCTTCCAGCCTTTTTTTTGAAGAAGCAAGTTCAGCTGTCAAAAATTCCGTTGTTCCGGTTGCCTGCTGCTCTCTTAGCTTGAGATTCTCTTCAATGAAAAGAGATGTTAATCTGTTGGCAACGGTAGCGACAATTTCCGGATTTATGCCGGTATATGCTATGGTAAAAAATGTTTTTTCTTCTTTTCTGGAAGGAAGTTCGACTGTGATATTTTTTTGCATCAACCCAACAAGTTGTTCCTTTGAAAGTTTTTTGCTTTCTTCACGGTATAACTTAAATTCATCCATTACCTGTTCCAGTCGGGTCCTGCTCATTACCTCTTTTGAAATAGACTGTAAACGCTCTTCGATGTGTGATGTTACAGTGGATTGAACAAATGCTTCCGGAACCTTTTGCGGTGAAACAAGAACAAGCGTTGACGCTTTATATATTCTGGGTGCATAGACGGCATAAAGTATAGTGCCTGGCAGTATGATAAAAAAAGGAATAATAAAATACCAGATTCTTCTTTTCAATATTTCAACATAATCAATGATGCTGTAAGAACGTGCTGAATTAATCATGGTTTTTATTTCCGGCTCTATGGTTTGTTGTATTTTTATTAGTACGTTGCAGTGATTTTAAAAATTCCCCTGTTTTCAGTGTAATCATCTGTAGATATGTTGGAATCTTTGTTTTTGTGCGATATGTCCAGATATAATGTCAGCCATTTCAAAGGTTTGTGTGACAGATTACAACCTGTACCCCATATCCAGTCTTTCTTGCCGGTATCAAACGTGGATCGCTCAACATTTCCATATAAGCCAAGAGAAGTTCTCATAGCAAGTGAATGTGTTATGGATCCTGTTAATCTGTGATATCGGCTGAATCCCAGATTTTCTGAAGTAAAATAATCTTCATTATATCCGCCCTGCAAGCTTAGTACATATGAAGTTTTTACATTCCGGTTAGTTATCCCGGCTTTATAACTCATACCGTCTGTACGTGAACCGGTTTCCGGATCTTTAACAAAATATCCTATCTGGGCGCTTGCATCAAAATTTGGGTTGAAGGAATAAGATACGCCAATAAATGGTTGATGGATATCGTAATCAACACTTGGAGGATCAAAGTTTCGCGTTGAAAAATTGTATTCTCCAAAAACCGACGATTTTGGACCAAAATGGTTTGTGTAACGCATAGTTGCTTTATGGCTTGTAAAATCTGCAGAGCTTTCAAAATTTCCGATAGTATAACCATAATCTAAATAGATGTCATTTTTCTGATCAAGCTTCCATGAAAAAAAAGGATTAACAAAATCTTCCTGGCTGTCATCCGGATTAGAGCTGTCTATCCTGTATATATTGTTTCGATAATTGACTCCGATCCGGTTTTGTGGTCCGAACTGGTATTCTACAGTAGGTGATAAAACATTCCGCCAGTATTTTTCTCTTTGTGTTTCAGTGGAAAGAACAAACTTGTTTTCCTCCGCGGGTGTAAAGTATTCCCTTTCTCTTGGATCATCCGAACGGATGAAAGAGTCTTTTAGAAAGAAATTGAAATGCTCTTTTGTAAGATATTTGGCATTTAATGAAGCATTGTGGCTAATATAGTTTAAATTCTCATGTTGCCCGTAAAACACAAAACCGGCATTATAATCAAGGTCTATCCCAGAAAATGTATCCATATTTGAATATTTCAGACCGGGCTTGATTGTAGTAATAAAATCTTTTTTTTTATTGTTTGATGTAAGATCAAGGTTGTCATTATACTCTTCTTCTACAGAAATATAAGGATGAAACCTGTCTTGTGAAAATGTGTCGGCAGAAAAAGCAACCACCGGTGCAAATATAATCAGTACAAAAAGCATCAGGGGCTTAATTGGCAGAACACACATCTTATGTGATAAATTATAAAAATATATCGTCAAAAATATTTTCTTCATGGCACAATCACTGCGTCTCCGTTTTTAATTGCAATATCAGGCTCTTTTCCTTCAATAATTTTCTCATAATTTATCGGAATTCTTTTTTCCATTCCGTTTTCTTTTCTTATAATCTCAATATTTTTCTGATCTGCCCAGTCGGTAAAACCTCCTATCATGACTATTAGTTGCAAAAAGGAAGTCTCACTGCGAAGTTTGAAAACCCCTGGATTTTTTACCTGGCCGGTGACATATACTTTATAACTGTTTGCCTGAGTTACTGTTACAGAGATTGTCGGGTTTCCAATGAAGTTTTTAAGCTTGGTTGTTATAACTTCTTTAAGTTGTAAAGGTGTAAGACCTGCGGCCTGGATATCGTCTGTAAGAGGTAATGATATTTTCCCATCCATCCTGACAGTAACGGATTTTGTCAAAGATTCTTCCCTCCAGACAAAGATATCAAGGACATCTTCCGCACCTATAATATAAGTATTACTATCAACAGCAGTTTTATCGACTGTTTTTACGGGTGGGGTTAAATCATTTTTTGGTTTGAATGAAGTACATGCCGGGAGTAAAGCAATCAAAAAAAATAATGTAATTATAAAATTTAGTTTTTTATGAATTTTCATATTTAAATTTCCCATATAACAATTTGATTATTGTTGAAAAGGTTTTTATGAAATTCCTGGTAATAAAATCAAAAATTTACTGATATGTCAATGATTTTAGGCAAATCAAACCTCATAGTATTATCTGACATTTTAAGCTTGGTATCTAAATTTGATAAAACTTTTTTATTTCTTCTACCACATAAATCTGCATATCGTCTGTAAGTTCGGGGTAAATGGGCAATGCAATAGTATTTGCGGAAGAATCCTCCGAAACAGGCATATCGCCTTTTTTATAGCCAAGAGACGAAAAACATTCCTGAAGATGGAGTGGGACCGGATAGTAAATTTCAGTGCCTATTCCGGCATCATTTAAATAAGATCTTAGTTCATCTCTTTTTCCGGACACTTTTATTATAAACTGATTATATATATGGCGGTTTTCTTTTTCAGGAGGAAGAGTTATTCTTTCAGAAAGACCGGCTTTGTCAAATAGCAGTCTGTATTTTTGTGCATTATTTTGCCTTGCGGCAGTCCATTGGTCAAGATATTTTAATTTAACTGATACAATTGCAGCCTGAAGAGCGTCAAGCCTGAAATTACCGCCTATATATTTGTGGTAATATTTGGGATGGGAACCATGAACCCTTAGTATTTGCATTTTTTCATAAAATGTTGAAGAATTTGTAGTAATAATCCCTCCGTCTCCAAAAGCCCCGAGATTTTTAGAAGGGAAAAATGAGAAACAGCCGAAATCGCCAAAAGATCCGGCCCGCTTTTTTTTATATTCAGAACCTATAGCCTGAGCTGCATCTTCTATTACCAGAAGATTAGCATTTTCTGCAATTTCAAGTATAGCCCCTATGTCTGCACACTGACCGTAAAGATGAACAGGCATAATGGCCTTTAAGGTTTCCCGCTCATTTTGTTTCATTGAGGAAATTGTTTCTGATATCTTATCAGGAGAAATATTATAAGTGTCCGGATCAATATCTGCAAAAATCGGTTTTGCACCGGTTCTAACTATTGCTCCGGCTGTTGCAAAAAAAGTATAGGGTGAGGTGATCACACTATCTCCAGGCCCTATGCCTGATGCCATAAGTGCAAGAAGAAGCGCATCAGTGCCTGATGATACCCCGAGAGCATATTTTGTTGAACAATAGTTTGCTATCTCATTTTCCAGTTTTTCTACATGCGGACCCAGGATAAAATACTGGCTTTCATATATTTCGGCGGTTATTTTTAATATTTCTTCTTTAATGCTGTTATATTGTGCTTTTAAATCTAGAAGAGGCACTTTCATAAGTAACGATTCCTTTACACTGTTTCCACACAAATCAACTCAATAGAGCTATCATTGGGGTTTGAAATGTTTATGGTTTTTTTTTCTGAAAATACAAAGGATTTTCCTTTAATAAGTTTTAGAGTTTTATTGACTGACTCAATTTTTGCAATTCCGTCTACCGCAAGATATTGCTTAGTCCTGCCGTATGGATTGGAAATTTTATATAATGAACCGGGGTATACAATTATATTTGTAACAGTAAACCCCTTTTTTTGTTCAAGAAGGGTGATATTTCCCCATTGGTAGTAAACCGTTTTATGACGTTTATATTCTTTGCGTTTACTTTTCTTTAGTTTTGATACTATATTTTTGACGTTTCTGCTGTTAGCAATATCTGACACAAAAACAGAATCGGGGGTTTCAACTATAACAATATTTTCAAGATGGTTTGCAGCTATAAGCCTTTCGCGTCCCATGATAAAACAATTTTTTGTATTCTCGATAACAACATCACCATCAAGTACATTATTTGTTTTATCTTTGGGCAGAAAATCATACAATGATTTCCATGATCCGATATCACTCCAGCCAAAATCGGAAGGAATAACCAATCCTTTTTCAGTTTTTTCCATTATTGCAATATCTATGGGAATATCTTCTAATTCTCCATAATGCTTTTTTGTAAATTGGTTTTTTCTTGAGGTTATATTTGTCATCATTTCAAAAAGAGAAGGTGTAAATTTTTTGAATTCTTCAAGCATTACATCAGCTTTAAAGACTAACATACCGCTGTTCCAGTAAAAATTTCCGGCTTCTAAATACTGTTGCGCAGTTTTTTTATCCGGTTTTTCAACAAATCGGTTAATATGTAGTCCATCAGGTGAAACTTTACTGCTTGCCTCTATATAGCCGTATCCTGTTTCAGGATAATCGGGCTTTATTCCGAATGTGACAATGTAGCCTTTTTCAGCTAATTTTATGGCGGATTTAAGTTTCTTATTAAAGAGTGATATATTTTTTATAACGTGGTCTGTTGGAAATACACAAATCATCGCGTCTTCTTTAATCTTTATAATATTCAATACTGCAAGTAAAATTGCAGGTGCCGTATTACGTCCGCGGGGTTCGCATATTATTTTGCCATCCGGATTTATACCTATTTCTTGCATATGCCTTGCAGTTTCATGCAGGTATTCCTTTGCGCATACTATTTTTATTTTATCTGGGTCTATAACGGATGCAAGCCTTTTTATAGTACTCTGGACTAAGGAATAATTGCCGATAAATCTTACAAGCTGTTTTGGATATAGCTCTCTTGAAACAGGCCATAGACGGGTTCCGGTTCCACCTGCAAGAAGAACGGAATAGATATTGTTTGTTGTGGGTTGCATATTGTTATTTATATACTTCTGCTTTTTTTGTGATATTTACTGTTATTGTTTACTGCATGAAGTTCTATAGGTTTGCATACACTTTCCACAGCATTGTATCCCAGAAGGATATTTACTTCTTTTTCAAGTAAAAAACCGGGCTTTAATTTCATTGTATCCGGAAGTTCTATGATAATATCCGATTTCCCAGGGTCTATTAAATGTACAAAGCCTTTAGATAGGCCGGGGTGATTTATAATAATATTTTTCAATTTCAAAAGCGAATCTTTTGAAGATGTTACTATATCAATATTAAAATGTATTTCTGATGTCCATTTTTCTTCAACTTTTTCAAACGGAACGATAGCATCGGCAAGCACTTTTAATGATTTCTCATCTTTTTGAATCTTGCCCTGGATAATAATAGATTTGTCTGTAGCAATTTCATCAAAGGCAAAAGCATAAACGGAAGGGAAAACAGTGGTTTCAATGCTTCCATGCATATCTTCCGTTACAACATATGCCATGTCATCCCCTTTTCTGGTTTTAATTACTCTTGTGCTTGTTATTATTCCGCCGAATCTTGCAATTTCACCGTCATTCATATCTTTTATAGCAAAAGAATCCGTGTTGGTATATTTTAGAAGAAGTTCTTTATACTTGTTAAGCGGATGCCCGGTGATGTAAAAACCAAGATATTCTTTTTCAAAGGCGAGAAGTTCTTTTTCGTTCCATTCATCAATTTCAGGAATTGCAGGAGTATCAGGTAATGCGCCATTATCTTCAATAGATCCGAATAAACCTATTTGCGGACTGTTTTTTTCTCTTTGGACTCTCTGTCCGTATTCGACAGCATCTTCAAGAGAAGCCATCATTCTTGAACGAAAGCTTCCTGTTAAATCGAATGCTCCGCATTTTATCAGGCTTTCTATAACGCGTTTATTAACTTTTTTAAGATCAACCCGTTCGCAAAAGTCAAACAGAGAAGTAAATTTCTTAATATTTCTTGTTTCAACTACTGCATCAATAGCGCCTTCTCCCACGTTTTTGACTGCGACAAGGCCGAACCTTATCTTTTGGTTGTTTACGGAAAAATCCCTGTCGCTTTCATTAATATCAGGGGGAAGAACAGGAACATCGTGGCTTGCGCACTCGGCAATATATTTTACAACACTATCCGTAGAACCCATTTCACTGGTTAATAGTGAGGCCATGAACTCAACCTGGTAGTGTGTCTTCAGATATGCGGTTTGGTATGCGATAAGTGCATATGCCGCACTGTGAGATTTGTTAAATCCATAACCGCCGAATTTATCAATAAGGGCAAATAGTGTATCGGCATTTTCTTTCGGTACGCCTTTTGCGGTTGCACCACTAACAAAACGTTTCCTTTGCGCAGCCATAATTTCTACGATCTTCTTACCCATTGCTTTTCTAAGATCATCGGCTTCAGCCATGGAATAACCAGCTATAACACCGGCAATTTTCATTACCTGTTCCTGATATACTATTACTCCATAAGTTTCTTTAAGTATGGGTTCAAGATCAGGTATAAGATATTCAACAGATTTTCTGCCGTGCTTTCTTTCCACATAATCATCAATCATTCCGCTTTCTAATGGGCCGGGTCTGTAAAGAGCTACAAGCGCTGTTATATCTTCAAAATTCTCGGGTCTGACCCTTTTAAGAAGCTCTTTCATCCCTTTGCTTTCAAGCTGGAATACTCCGGTTGTATTTCCATCTGAAAGAAGTTTATATGTGGCCGGATCATTAAGAACCAGATTATCAATATCAGGAGGGGTTTTACCTTGTTTTGAAATAAGGGAAAGCGTGTTTGCGATTACAGTAAGATTACGAAGTCCTAAAAAATCGAACTTTACAAGCCCAATCTTTTCAACCCGCTTCATATCAAACTGTGTAACAAGTTCGCCGTTTTTACCCTTGTAAAGAGGCAGATATTCATCGAGTGGTTTATCTGAAATAACAACTCCGGCAGCATGTGTCGATGCATGACGGGTTAATCCTTCAAGTGTGCGGCAAATGGCAATCAGTTCTGCAATATCAGATCGCTGTTTGACAAGCTCCGACAGCTTTGGTTCCTGTTTTAATGCTTCATCAAGGCTTATATTTAAAACATCAGGAATCATCTTTGCAATTTCATCTACTTCGCGCAAGGGAATATCTAATGCGCGTCCGACATCACGTATTACAGCTCTGGGCTTCATTGATCCAAATGTGATAATCTGGGAAACCCTGTTTTCACCGTATTTTTCTACAACATATTTTAGAACTCTGTCACGACCGTTTATGCAGAAATCGACATCAATATCCGGCATACTTTTACGCGCCGGATTTAAGAACCGTTCAAAAATAAGACCATGTTCGATTGGATCAAGATTGGTAATTCCAAGTGAGTATGCGACAAGACTTCCAGCTGCAGATCCTCGTCCGGGACCGACTGGGATATTATTATCTTTGGCATATTGTATAAAATCAGAGACAATCAGAAAATATCCGGGAAAGCCCATTGAAATAATAACCGACATTTCATGTTTTAAGCGTTCCCTGTATAGGTTTTCATCTATCGATGGATTTTTCAGTTTAATTTTTGCAAGAACCTGCTCGAAGCCTTTGGAAACTTTTTGTTCAAGAAGTTCCTGTTCGCTTTGTCCTTCGATAGTAGTAAACAACGGAAAATGGTAATTATTAAAATCCATTTCCACATTGCATCTTTTTGCAATTTCTGTGGTATTTTTAAGCGCATCAGGGGTTGTTGCGAAAAAGGAATTCATTTCTTCGCCGGATTTGAAATAAAGCTGGTCGGTCTCAAATTTAAAATGAGACGGGTCTTTTACTGTTTTTGCAGTCTGTATGCATAAAAGAATTTCATGCGCGCGGGCATCTTCCTTGTTAAGATAATGGCAGTCATTGGTTGCAACAAGGGGTATGGAAAGCCTTTTGCCCATATCAACAAGAGCTTCATTTATCTTGGTTTGAATTTCTATCCCGTTATGCTGAAGTTCTAAGAAAAAATTGTTTTCACCAAACAAATCCTGATAAAAACGTGCGGCACTATCGGCTTGCTTAATATCCCCCTGGCCTATAAGCGTTGGGATTTCGCCATGAAGACATGCCGAAAGAGCAATGAGGCCTTTGCTGTATTTTTGCAGTACTTCTTTATCTATTCGAGGCTTATAGTAAAAACCTTCCAGCTGGGCAATTGATGCAAGTTTGCAAAGATTTCTATAGCCTTCGTTATTTTCAGCAAGAAGTATAAGATGGGAAAGCCCTTTTCCATCTATAGAAGTTTTATCTGTAAGTTTGCGTGGCGCTAAGTAACATTCGCATCCAATGATAGGTTTTATATTATTCTCAATTGCGTTTGAATAAAATTCCAAAGCTCCGAACATGCTGCCGTGATCGGTTATTGCAACAGAATCCATGTTAAAATCATGTGCACGATTAAATAGATGTTTGAATCTTATGGCACCATCAAGAAGACTGTACTGAGTATGAACATGAAGATGAACAAAAGGAAAAGATATATTAGACATTATTAAACCTGATTTCAGTCAAGCCTGTAATTGGGGGCTTCTTTGGTTATAATTACATCGTGAACATGACTTTCTCTTAATCCTGCGGCAGATATCTTAATAAATTTTGCTTTTTCCCTTAATTCTTTCAGATTTTTGCATCCAACATATCCCATTCCGGCTTTAAGCCCTCCCACAAGCTGTAGAATATTTGACGAAAGAGAACCTCTGGAAGGAACACGGCCCACAATTCCTTCAGGAACAAGCTTGTCGTCTTCATCCTGATGCTCCTGATGATATCTGTCTTTGCTTCCGGATTTCATGGCTTCAATAGATCCCATGCCCCTGTAAACCTTATATGTTCGTCCCTGGAAAAAGATTGATTCACCGGGGCTTTCCTCTGTTCCGGCAAATAATCCGCCAATCATGATTACATGTGCACCTGCTCCAAGTGCCTTTGTAAGATCTCCTGAAAATTTGATGCCACCATCGGCGATAAGCGGAATTCCTGTTTTATCAGCAATTTTTTTGCAGTTCATTATTGCTGTTAACTGAGGCACTCCTGCTCCGGCAACAATACGGGTTGTACAAATGGAGCCGGGGCCGATTCCGATTTTTACTGCATCAGCTCCGGCTTTAACAAGAGCAGCAGCTCCTTTTTCCGTTGCAATATTTCCAGCTATAAGTTCTATATCTTTAAAGGTACTTTTTAAAATCTTTACAGCATCTAAAACATTTTTTGTATGTCCGTGAGCAGTATCAATTAGAATAACATCAGCGCCAGCGCCCAAAAGCTTTTCTGTACGTTCTTGTATATCAGGGCCAACGCCTACGGCAGCTCCTACTCTGAGTCTTCCCATTTTATCTTTACATGCATTCGGGTATTTTTTTATTTTTTCAATATCTTTTATAGTTATCATGCCTGCAAGGCGACCTTTTTTATCAACTACAAGAAGTTTTTCAATTCTGTGCTCATGTAAAAGTTTTTTTGAATCTTCAAGCGAGATGCCTTCAGAAACTGTAACAAGATTATCCTTTGTCATTACATCACATACCTTCTTGTCAAGGTTGGTTTCGAAACGCAAATCTCTGTTTGTTACTATTCCGACAAGTTTATCCCCTTTTGTGACGGGTACGCCTGAAATTTTGTATTCTTCCATCAATTGTACAACTTCATAAACTTTATGATCGGGATTTATAGTGATTGGATTAACTATCATCCCACTTTCCGATTTCTTAACTTTATCAACTTCAACAGCCTGACTTTTTATGCTCATATTTCTGTGGATAAAACCGATTCCACCTTCTCTGGCCATGCTGATAGCAGTTTGTGATTCAGTTACCGTATCCATGGCAGCGCTTACAATCGGAATATTTAATGTTATATTTTTGGTTAGTTGTGTAGTTGTATCGATATCTTTAGGCAGCACCTCTGAATAGTTTGGTACGAGCAAAACATCGTCAAAAGAATAGGCTTCCTCAATTTCTGTTTTTAACATGAGTTCCTCCACAGTATTTAGTATACTGCTAAGTTATAAATTTACTATTTATTAAACTATTGGAATAGCAAGAATTTTGATAATTTACCTGATCAAGGCTGCATAAGAACCAAAATCACCTTTAATTTTTCCTCCTTCTAATTATAGAAGGAAGGGCCGGATAGGGATTTTTATAAGATTTTTTAACTATCAGAACAGGATGTTTTTGGCAAGATTAAATTCCCTTCACTTGACAATGAAATAGCAGATGTATTAAATAATGGATTATTATTTTTGATTTATTTTAAAAAAGATACTTCATACCGCTGTATCAACTCTTTTACTGAAAGAATAACTATGCTTTTAGAAGTCAACCCTGTAAATCCACAGAAACGTCTTATCAGCAAGGTAGTTGATATACTTAAGAAGGGTGGGGTCATAGCTTATCCAACCGATACATATTATGGAATTGGCTGTGATATAATGAACAAAAAGGCTATTGAGAAAATATATTTATTAAAACAAAGGGATAAAAACAGGCCTTTTAGTTTCATATGTTCCGGATTGAAAAACATAAGTGATTACGCCAAGGTATCAAACTATGCTTACAAGACTATGAAAAGACTTTTGCCCGGGCCATACACTTTTGTACTTGAAGGATCAAAGCTGGTCCCTAAAATAATGCTTACAAACCGGAAAACAGCAGGAATCAGGGTGCCAAACAATAAAATTTGCCTTGCTCTTGTTGAGGAGCTTGGAAATCCTGTTATTACAACCAGCGCCACTATGCCGGATGGTACTGTCTTCGATAATCCGTCTTTAATCAATGAATATTATAATACACGAATCAGCGTAGTAATTGATGGGGGGCCGGTTGTAGGACAACCATCAAGTGTTGTTTCACTGATTGATGATATTCCTGAGGTTATCCGGCAAGGAATTGGAGATGTATCCATTCTATAAGTTCTTACAAAACAGGCCGGAGCTAATTTGCCCCCGGCCTGTCAGTGTCTTTAAGTATCCATTATTTATTCATATTTTTCATGCATGGTTTATTCATCATTCGTTCGTGTCCGCGACCGCCAAAGCCTCTGATTAATGTAGGATTTATTGCTTTCATTTTTAGCTTATGCTCAAGCCGTTTCTGATCGAACTGAGCTTTAAGCCCGGAGATCTCATTTTGGATTTTTTTGGATTTTTCAATATCCGTATTTTTTTTGGCGATTTCACTTTTTAATTCAAGTTTTTTTGCATAGATTTCCTGCCTTAGTTCTTCAGTTGCCTTAAAAAAAGCTTTGCGTTCTTCATCTGCTTTTTTCATTTCATCTTCGCTGAGATTTTTCATATAGCAGGAACCACGGCCATATCCGTCTCCGGGTCCATATCCTTGACCTTTTTTTGGGCTATATCCGTCTCCAGGGCCATATCCATTTCCCTGAACTGCAAAAGCGTTAAAAGCAAAGGCAACGATTGCTATAGCTAAAAAGATTGTAAAAAATTGTTTTTTCATAATACCTCCTATTTGTGTTGTGTTAATTCATAATAAAAACGACATTTGAAATTCACGATGGTATTTTTGCAAGCGATTGCTTTATTGTAAAGCAACCTGTATGCCATTTTATCAATAGGCTGTAAATTATTTATAACTTATTTAATAAAAGAGATATTCTGTCAGTTTTTTTAAATAGTTTTTTAAAAATAAAACGGGCTATGGATAACCTGTATGCATAAATAATGGATACGGATCAACATATGGGTACAAAATATCCAATTAAAATGCCTTATGATTCGCGCGTTTTTTGTAATCCGGTAAAACCGCGTTTTCGCCGCGAGCAGAAAATGAAATATTGTTAATATGTTATTTCAATATATTAAAATACCATGAAATTATTTCTGTCCCGAAAAGGATATATAAGATAGCTCCGATAGAAAGAAACGGTCCAAAGGGTACAGCCAGTTTTACATTTTTTCTGGTTTTAAGCATAACTGTAATTCCGACTATCGTTCCGGTTAAAGAAGCGGTAAAAATAGTAAATAAAACTCCTTGCCATCCAATAAAGGAGCCTATCATTGCAAGAAGCTTTATGTCGCCACCACCCATGCCCTCTTTTTTTGTGATAAGACTGTATATCCAGGCTACGGCAAACAAGCTTCCTCCGCCGGCAAGAATTCCTATGATAGATTCTTTAAAGTTCATTGACGGCAGAAAAAATGATGCCAGCAATAAACCTGTCGGTATACCGGGCAAAGATATAACATCAGGTATAATTTGATGGTCTATATCAATAAAGGTAATTACAATAAGTGCGGCCGTAAAAGCAAAATACACTATCGTTTCCACTGAAAGTCCGAATTTAATAAAACATGAAAGAGCGGCAAAGCCGCTTATAATTTCAACCAAAGGATAGCGCAAAGGAATATGTATGTTACATTTTCTGCATTTTCCCCTAAGGAATATATAGCTTAAGACCGGGATATTATCGTAAAATTTTATAAAGCTATCACAGCCGGGGCACATTGAACGGGGTGTGACAATTGATTTTGAAAGAGGAAGCCTGTATATGCACACATTCATGAAACTTCCTATTAAAAGCCCGAATATAAATGTTAATATATGGATAACATAATTATACATAACAAAGCCTTTCATGGGAGCCAGTTTCAAAACGCCCCATTTTGGCCGATCTCTGTGTTGGGCTCAAATTTCAATCCTCGAAATACTAAATGTATTCCTGTGGTTGAAATTTTCACCCGCCTTGAGCTTGACCAAACTGAAACGTTTTGAAAGTGGCTCCTGTATATAAAAATAATATGTTAACTGTTTGGTGATTATTGGCATTTGAATTATAAATAAAATTGTATATTCGGGATATTTTCAATTACATATCTCTGTTAAGTATACTAATATGCAGCTTATGTATATTGAATAAAAAAATCAAGCCTGTTATTGCCAAAATAATATATTGTTATATAGTTATAAACCTGATTAATATTAATCATGGTTCGTAAAAAATGTAAAATAATATGGAAGAACTATAAAATTGAAATTTCACGTTAATTTTATGCTTATAACTTTAAGTTGTTATAGCAAATAAGATACGCAGGAGAAAAAATGGCCGAGACCGACAAGGATGATCTGATAAAAATGATCGAAGAGGATGAAAACGATACAAATTTTCCGGAAATTATGCCACTTATGCCGGTGCGCGATGTTGTGATTTTTACCGACATGCTTCTTCCGCTTTTTGTAGGCCGTGAAAAGTCGGTCAGAGCTGTGGAGGAGGCGGTTAGAAAAGACGGTTTTTTACTGCTTGTCACTCAGAAAGATCCTAATGTCGAGAATCCTGCTCAGGATGAAATGTTTCGTATTGGTACTGTAAGCAAGGTTTTAAGAATGTTAAAGCTTCCCGATGGCCGTGTGAAAGCGCTTGTGCAAGGTGTAGCGAAGGCTAAAATAGTGAATTTTGTCAGGCGAAAATCAATTTATCGTGTAAAAATCGAAAGGATTTCCGAGGCGCCTCTAAAGGAGGTTTCTCTTGAGATTCAGGCATTGATGAGAATTGTACGCGAAAACTCAGAGAAGATAATGGCTTTTCGTGGGGAACTTACTGGTGATGTTGGTTCTATATTGGAAGGAATAAATGATCCCGGAAAGCTTGCCGATCTTGTTGCCTCAAACCTTAAGCTGAAAATCGAAGAATCCCAACAGTTGTTGGAACTTGTTAATCCGCTTAAACGTCTTAAGAAAGTAAATGAACTTTTATCAAAAGAAGTACAGCTTTCTGCTATGCAGGCCAAGATACAATCCGATGTAAAAGATGAGATATCAAAAAGCCAGCGTGATTACTATCTCAGAGAGCAGATGAGAGCTATTAACAAGGAGCTTGGTGATAATGATGAAAGAAGCCAGGAACTAAGTTCATACAGAAAAAAAATAAAACGCTGCAAAATGTCTAAAGAAGCTGAAAAAGAGGCTGAAAAGCAGCTTAAGCGGTTTGAAATGATGCATACGGATTCTGCAGAAGCTTCTGTAATAAGAACTTATCTCGACTGGCTTGTTGAACTTCCCTGGAGTAAAGCAACAAAAGATATTATTAATATCAAACATGCAAAAAAAGTTCTCGATACGGATCACTATGGGCTTGATAATGTAAAAGACAGGATACTGGAATATCTTAGCGTTAGAAAGCTTAATGCAAAAATGAAGGGTCCGATTCTATGCTTTATAGGCCCTCCCGGTGTAGGCAAAACTTCTCTTGGAAAAGCTATATCGACTGCAATGAAAAGAAAATTTGTCAGGATATCTCTTGGCGGAATAAGGGATGAGGCTGAAATAAGGGGGCACAGACGTACATATATAGGGGCACTTCCAGGTCGTATCTTAACCGGTTTGAAACAGTGCGGTTCAAACAACCCTGTTTTTATGATGGATGAAATTGATAAAGTGGGTGCGGATTTTCGCGGTGATCCTTCGGCTGCACTTTTGGAAGCCCTTGATCCGGAGCAGAATTCTGCTTTCAGTGATCATTATCTTAATCTTCCTTTTGATCTTTCAAAGGTAATGTTTATTCTTACCGCAAACTTAACGGATACTATTCCTTCCGCTCTTTTAGACAGAATGGAAGTGATTAACCTTTCCGGCTATACTTCGGAAGAAAAGAAAATAATAGCAGAAACTTTTCTCTTTCCGCGCCAGGCAAAGGAAAACGGCATAAGTACTAAGAAGTTATCAATCAGTTCGGAAGCGATGTCCCAGATAATCAATGAATACACATCGGAAGCCGGGTTGAGAAATCTTGAAAGAGAGATAGGTACCATCTGCCGTAAAGTAGCAAGAAAGATTGCAGAAGGCGAAAAAGGCTCTTTTGATATTTCGAGAAAAAATCTTCAAAAATATTTAGGTGTTCCAAAATTTATACCTGAAATGGATCAGGAGGAGAGTCAGATCGGCCTTTCGACAGGTCTTGCATGGACACAGGTCGGAGGAGAAGCTCTTTATATTGAAGCGGCATTGATTGCAGGAAAAGGGGAGCTGATAATAACAGGACAGCTTGGGGAAGTGATGCAGGAATCAGCAAGGGCTGCACTAAGTTACGCAAGAGCCAATCTTTCTTCTTATGGTATAGAGGAAAATATTTTTGATAATACTGATGTGCACATACATGTTCCGGCAGGAGCAATTCCCAAAGATGGCCCATCAGCAGGTATTGCAATGGCAACGGCTCTTATTTCGGTTCTTATAAATAAGCCGATTAATAAATATGTGGCCATGACCGGTGAAATTACACTTAGAGGAAGAGTCCTTCCTATTGGTGGTCTTAAAGAAAAAGCGCTTGGCGCACTTAGAGCAGGGATTCAAACTATAATTATACCTGAAAAAAATATTAAAGATCTTAAAGAAATACCTCAAAACGTAAAACGCAAGATCAAATTTATTACTGTAAAACAGATGGATGAAGTTCTTCCTTTAGCTATTGAGGGATATACGGCAGATGATAAAACAGATGAGCAGGATGGGAAAGCAAAAGCATAAACCGGGATCATTTCCAAAAGAATCGGCATTTGATTATTATGAAAATACTTGCTGTTGATACTGCTGCTAAAAGTTGCAGTGTGGCTATAGTTCATAATAAAAATCTTCTTGCAGAGCTTGTTAGTGAAGTGCGGGAGACTCATTCAAAACATCTTATGAGTATGATAAAAAAGATTTTTGAAACCTCCGGTTTAAATCCGCATGATCTGGATGGATTTTCCGTTACAAAAGGGCCGGGAAGTTTTACAGGCCTTCGTATAGGAATAAGTTCCGTAAAGGGTTTTGCCGAAGCAACAGGAAAACCTGTGGCCGGTATATCAACCCTTGATGCGCTTGCAGAACAATTACCTGAAACCCCTTATCTGATATGTGTTATGATAGATGCGCGAAAGGGTGAAGTTTATTCATCACGTTATAGATTTGTAGCTGGAATGGTTAAAAAACAAACACAGGAGAAAAATATTCTTCCGGAAAAAGCAATAGAAGATATTAATGAACCCTGCCTGTTTATTGGTGATGGCTCAAAACTTTACAGAGAAGTTATAGAAGAAAAGCTTGGTGGTTTGGTTCACTTTATATCTGATGAATTTAATGTTATTAAAGCTTCGACTGTTGCATTATTAGGAATTAAGAAGTTTTTGAATAATGATATTGAGGATGTCGCATCAATTGTTCCGTATTATATCAGAAGATCCGATATAAAAAAGCAAGAAGAACGATCTTAATTTCAATAACCTTGACAGACAAATGCTTTGTTAATACAAAACACAATTTTATTTATTATATGATTTTTGGAGGAGTTGATGGATTACAAGAAAACGCTTAATCTTCCCATTACAGGGTTTGCCATGAAAGCCGATCTGGCAAAGCGGGAACCTGTTTTATTAAAAGTATGGGAAGATATTAATTTATATAACAAGATACGAACTGCTTCAAATGATCGGGAATTTTTTATTCTCCATGACGGTCCTCCCTATGCAAACGGGAATATACATATCGGAACCGCATTAAACAAAATATTAAAGGATATTATAGTTCGAAGCAGGCAGATGGCAAATTTTAACGCTGTATATGTTCCGGGTTGGGACTGCCACGGGCTGCCTATAGAACATAATGTTGATAAGGAGCTTGGTTCTGAAGCCAAAAAACATTCCCAGGCCCAGATAAGAAAGCTTTGCAGGCGGTATGCAGAAAAATATGTTGACATACAGCGTGAAGAATTCAAAAGACTCGGAGTTTTAGCTGAGTGGGATAATCCGTATCTCACAATGGCCTATGAATACGAAGCTATCATTGCCAGAGAATGTATCAAATTCGCTTTGGAAGGAAGTCTTTTTCATAGCAAAAAGCCTATACACTGGTGCTGTAGCTGTAAAACAGCACTTGCGGAAGCTGAAATAGAATATGAGGATGCATCATCTCCGTCAGTATTTGTAAAATTTTTACTTTCAGATGATGTCTCAGAAGAAATTCCGGAGCTTTCAGGTAAAAAAACATATATAGTTATCTGGACAACAACTCCATGGACTATTCCTGCAAATCTTGCTGTGGCTTTGCATCCTGATTTCAAATATTCTGCGGTAGATGTGGGAAACAATGAAGTATTTATATTAGCTTCCGACCTTGCCCAAAAGTGCATGAAAATTTTTGATATTTCGGACTATTCGGTTCTTTGTGAAATAAGAGCACAGCTGCTTGAGAAAAAACATTGTTTACATCCTTTATATAACAGGGATTCACTTATAATACTTGGCAATCATGTTACGTTAGATGCCGGTACAGGTTGTGTCCATACGGCTCCAGGGCATGGACGGGAAGACTATGAAGTTGGTCTTCAGTATGGTCTTGATACCTATTCTCCTGTTAATGACAATGGCTGTTTTACAGATGATGTGGAATTTTTTAATGGTAAATTTGTTTTTAAGGCAAATGACGATATAGTTTTAAAACTTAAAGAATCAGGCTCTCTTGTTGCCGAAGAAAAAATCTCACATTCTTATCCCCATTGCTGGCGTTGTAAAAAGCCCGTTATTTTCAGGGCAACGCCTCAGTGGTTTATTTCCATGGATAAAACAGGTCTTCGAAAAAAAGCACTTGAAGAAATCGACAGGGTAAAATGGATGCCTGCCTGGGGAAGAGAAAGAATTTACGGAATGATTGAAAACAGACCGGACTGGTGTGTTTCAAGACAGCGTGCATGGGGTGTCCCAATAGCTGTTTTCTTCTGTGAAAAATGTAATGCTCTTCATATTAATCAAAAGATAGCTGATCATTTGTTTGAGCTTTTCAAAGAACACGGAGCAGATATATGGTTTGAAAAAGAAGCATCAGAACTTATTCCCGAGGGAAGTATTTGCAGTAAATGTGGAAGTGATACTTTCAGAAAGGAAACGGATATCCTTGATGTATGGTTTGATTCGGGGGTAAGCCATGCCGCAGTACTTGAACAGCGCCCGTATCTTAAGTGGCCTGCAGATCTGTATCTTGAAGGAAGCGATCAGCATAGAGGATGGTTTCACAGCTCTCTTCTAACTTCAGTTGGGACAAGAGAAAAGGCTCCTTACAAATCGGTTTTGACCCATGGATTTGTTGTTGATGCAAATGGCAAAAAGATGTCAAAATCTATTGGCAATGTAATTGCTCCCAAAAAGGTTATAGATAAATACGGAGCCGAAATCCTAAGGCTCTGGGTTTCCGCTTCCGATTACAGGGATGATATCCGGATTTCCGACAATATACTCAAACAATTAAGTGACGCCTACAGAAGAATCAGAAATACATGCAGGTTCATGCTGGGAAATTTATTTGATTTTGATTATGAAAAGGACAAAGTTGAATATGGTTTGATGCCTGAAATAGACAAGTATGCTCTTTTTAAACTTTGCGAACTGACAGAAAAGACAATTAAGGCTTATGATTCTTATGAATTTCATACAATATATCATAGCCTTTATAATTATTGCACAACAGATCTATCGGCTTTTTATCTCGATATTTTAAAAGACAGGCTTTATACTTCGTATTCTGAGTCCTTAGAGCGAAGAAGTGCACAAACCGTTATGTATTTAATACTTGATTCTATTACAAAAATTATGGCTCCGATTCTTCCCTTTACTTCAGAAGATATATGGAAAGCCATGCCTGCATATAAAGGTAAAGAAGAAAGCGTTCATCTTGCCCTTTTGCCTGCTGCTTCTGATGAATGGAAAGATAAAGCTCTTGGACAAAAATGGAAAAAAATAATCGAAGTTCGTACCGAGGTTACCAAGGTACTTGAAGAAGCAAGAGCTAAAAAAATAATCGGGCACTCGCTTAATGCTTCTGTTAAAATATCCGCAAAAGATGATTTGTTTGATCTTCTTGCCGAATATTTAGAAGAATTAAAAACTATTTTTATTACTTCGGATGTGACTTTGATTAAAAACGGGAAACACGAAGGTTCGACACAAAGCCATGAGATAGAAGGGCTATATATTTCAGCAGAACCGGCACCTGGAAAAAAGTGTGAAAGATGTTGGATTTACGATATGTCCGTAGGCTCAAACGCTGATGCACCAACTATTTGCAACAGATGCCAGGATGCACTTAAGCAAATAGTAAATGGCAAATAGTAAAGTGAAAATAAATAAATATATAAAACTTATAATTATAGCCGGAATAGTTCTCTTGCTTGATCAGGCTACAAAGATAATAGTATTAAAATATATGCCGCTTTATCATTCCATACCGGTTATTGACAGTTTTTTCAGCCTTACCCATATTCATAATCCTGGTGGAGCATTTGGATTTCTTTCAGACCAAAGCCCTGTTATCAGAAAACTGGTTTTTGTTGTTATTTCATTTCTTGCATTATGTCTTATTTTCTATTTTTATAAAGTTACGCCAAGAAATTATTCTATGCTTGCAACTGCTCTTGCCTTGATCTTTGGCGGAGCGTTGGGAAATTTGGTTGATAGAATACGTTTCGGGAAAGTTGTTGATTTTCTGGATTTCTATATAGGAAATTTACACTGGCCGGCATTTAATGTTGCAGACAGTGCTATTTCCATCGGGATGTGTATATTGTTGTTTCATATTCTGCTTAAAAAAATGCCAGACTGATGAGCCACTTTCAAAACGTTTCAGTTTGGCCAAGCTCAAGGCGGGAGAAAATTTCAACCACAGGAATACATTGAGTATTTCGAGGATTGAAATTTGAGCCCAACGCAGAGATCGGCCAAAATGGGGCGTTTTGAAACTGGCTCTGATTTAACACTGTTTTAGCTGCAACCGCATTTAGTATACGAACCGAAATAGAATATTGGAGATAATTCATATTCTATCCAAAAGGAGATTATATGCATCCTATTCTCTTAAAAATTGGGCCATTATCAATATATACTTATGGCTTTTTCATTGCATTGGGTTTTCTTGTGGGAATACTTTTTGCGACAAAAGAAGCAAAAAGACTTGGCGAAAACCCTGACATGATAATGGACCTTTGTTTTTATATTCTGGTTTCAGCAATTATTGGTTCGCGTCTGTTCTACGTTGCAACAAATCCGGGGCTGTTTCTTGATAATCCGGTTGAAATATTTAAGGTATGGAACGGTGGGCTTGTTTTTTACGGGGGCTTTATAGCAGCATTTATTACTGGAATTATCTATTTTAAAATAAAAAGAATTCCTGTAATGAAAACAACTGACATTCTGGCTCCTTCAATTGCTCTTGCGCATTTTTTCGGAAGAATAGGATGCTTTTTTGCGGGTTGCTGCTATGGGAAATACTGCGAATTACCCTGGGCAGTTACTTTTAACAATCCGGATTCTCTTGCCCCTATCGGTACGCCTCTTCATCCAACCCAGCTTTATTCAGCTTTGAATAATCTGATTATATTTTTGTTGCTGCTGTATATTCGCAGGCATAAAAAATTTAACGGTCAGGTATTTTGGATTTATGTTTTAGTTTATGGAATAACAAGATCTATTATAGAAGTATTCAGGGCCGATTTCAGAGGCGATTTTGTCTTTGGAATTCTTTCTGTTTCTCAGGCAGTGGGGATCTTGGCTGCGATAATATCAGCTATAATGCTTGTTGTCTTGGGTAACAAAGCGAAAAGTAAATAATTATAACAAAAAACGAAATATTATTTTGACAATTACTATAGGGTTCAAGGGGTCCAGGGTTCAAGGACTCGAGTGAAAAGGAAAGTATTTTATAACTTAAGAAAATAAACACTTGACCCCTTGGCCCCTCGAATCCCTGAACCCTTTATTTATTATATAAAATGCCTGAAATAGATTATAAAGAACTCAAAAATCATACCAAAGACGCAACTATAAGCGGCTTTTCCCCGGTATATCTTATCCATGGCGAAGAGCTGCTGTGTAAAACTGCACTCGAAGAGCTAATAAAAGCTTTACTGCCGGATTCTTCAGATTCTTCTTCGATAACTGAAAATCTTAATTTCGATATAATTGACGGGGTAAACGAAAACATATTTGATGCGGTCGAACGTGCTAACACTTTTTCTTTTATGCCGGGAAGAAAAGTAATTGCTTTTACTGACTCTAATTTATTTTATTCAAAAGAAACCAATGCGAGCCTTCTTGAAAAAGCAAAAGAATATTATGGAAAAAAGGACATGAAAAAAGCCTCTAAGGTTTTTACAAACGTAATGTCTCTGCTTGGGCTTTCTTTCGATGATGTGGATAAAGCAAACAGAAGCAAATCGCTTGGCATTGATGACGCCGGAGCAGACGATTCATGGTTCGATGATATTATTTCATATTGTCTTGGTAATAATGTAAGTGTTTCAGAATCGATAGACAGTACTTCTTTTTTTCTTAATGCTATTGGTAAGGGTTTTCCCCAAGAAAACCACATGGTAGTAACGGCACAGTTTGTTGATAAAAGATTAAGCCTTTATAAATCATTAAAAGAAAAAGGGGTGATAATCAATTGTCAGATTCCCAAAGGTGATTCCAGAAATGAAAAAAGTGCCAGGGAAATTATTATTCGTGAAAGGATTAATGAAGTACTGGTAAAAAGCGGCAAGACAATAGACAATGACGCATATCTTGCAATGTATGAAATGACAGGATTTGATCTGCGGACCTTGTTAAACAATGTTGAAAAGCTAATAAATTATACGGATAAGAGAAATAAAATAACTGCACGAGATGTAGAAGCGGTTTTGAAAAGAACAAAACTGGACCCAATTTATGAATTGACAAATGCCGTATCCGATAGAAATTTTACGGATTCTTTATTTTTCCTTGGTTCTCTTCTTTATTCCGGAATTCATCCTCTTCAGGCACTATCTGCAATAATAAACCAGATGAGAAAAATAATTTGTATTAAAGGATTTACAAAGAGTTCTTATGGCAAAGCCTGGGAAGCCGGGTTTCCATATCCCCGTTTTGTCTCGGTTACCTTGCCTGCTATAGAAAAGTATGAAGATGCATTTTTAAATCATATTGAATCCACGGATAGTTTTTTATCGGAAGACCAATATGCTGATACTGTAAATGAGCAAAAGAAAAAACACACAAAAAAGAAAAGCAAACCCGGCACCGATCTTTTGATTGCGAAAAATTCAAAAAGCCCTTATCCTTTATGGGGTTTGATTAAAAAATCGGAAAAATTCAGCATGGATGAGCTTCTTTTTGCATTTGAATACCTGAAAAACGCCGACTTGCACTTAAAATCATCCGGTCATAATCCTAAAACAGTACTTGAAAATGTTATATTGAGTATTTGCCGTCGATCTTAATATCAATAAATTGCAAAAAGGATATTATATACATGCCGAAAACAAAAATCGTATGCACAATAGGCCCATCCAGCGAGTCACCCGAAGTTTTAGAAAAACTTATTTTAAACGGGATGAATGTAGCCAGATTGAATTTTTCGCATGGCACTCATGAAGAACATCTTCAAAAGATGGCCGATATTCGGGCTATTTCAGACAAGCTTGGCGCGCATGTAGCTATTTTACAGGATCTTTGCGGCCCTAAAATCAGAGTGGGAAAAGTAAAAGAACCGGGTGTTCGTCTTGAGCCCGGCCAGACTTTTACACTTACAAGCAAAATTGTTGAGGGTAATTCCGAAAGGGTGTCCGTATCGTATCAGAGTCTTGCATCTGATGTTAAGCCGGGAGACAGGATACTGCTTGCAGACGGCATGCTGGAGCTTGTTGTAAAAAGGATACACCATATAGATATAATCTGTGAAGTCATAACCGGCGGAGTTCTTACTTCCAATAAGGGAATAAATCTTCCTACCGGCACTATAAAAACTGATGCACTGACTTATAAAGATCAAGGGGATCTTGTTTTCGGGCTTAAAAACAATGTAGATTATGTTGCTCTATCTTTTGTAAGAAGTGCAAAAGATATTATTTTTCTGAAAAATATAATTAAAAAAGCGCATAAAAATACTCCAGTTATAGCTAAAATAGAAAAACATGAGGCTCTTAACAATATAGAAGAAATCATGGATGTATCGGATGGAATAATGGTTGCGCGTGGTGACCTTGGTGTAGAGATACCTCTGGAAACTGTGCCGAATATTCAGAAAATGCTTGTTAAAAAAGCAAATGATATGGGCAAACCGGTTATTATAGCTACCCAGATGCTTCGCTCTATGGTCAATTCACCACGTCCCACAAGAGCTGAAGCCAATGATGTTGCAAATGCAGTATTAGATGGTGCTGATGCTATTATGCTTTCAGAGGAAACGGCAAGCGGTGACTACCCAGTTCAGGCGGTTCAGTACATGAGCAAGATAGCCGAAAGCGCCGAAGAAAATTATCCGCATGAAAAATACTTAAATCTTTTGCATAAAGCTGATGTTTCCGAATCGGTTGCGTATGCTTCATGCATTCTTGCAGATCATCTTGGTGTTAAGGCCATTGTTGCCACAACTCGTTCCGGTTCAACAGCCGCCCATATTTCACGGTTCAGGCCTAAACCCTTAATTATAGCTCTTTCTCCCGAAAAAACTACGGCAAGACGCCTTGCCCTATACTGGGGATGTTTGCCAAGTCTTGTAGCATATCCGGATGCTGATAGTTGCGGTAGTGAGAATACGGTTTTTTCGGTGCTTTCTTCAAATCGTGTATCAAAAGGAGATCTTGTTGTGATTACATCCGGTTCAAAAGAATATGTTGCAGGCACTACCAACATGATGAAAGTTATAAAGCTTTAGCGAATAAGAAAAAGATAGCTTATAAATTTACAAAGCTCATGAATTGTTAGCTGACAAAAGGAAAGGGGAAATCATAGTGTCTTCTTTTACTCATATTGATAAAAACGGCAATGTGCGCATGGTTGATGTTACAGAAAAAAAACCAACTCAAAGAAGTGCAATTGCTGGTGGTTTTGTTTCCATGAAAAAAGATACCTTGGCGATGATAATGAATCAAAAGGTTAAAAAAGGAAATGTCTTAGAAACAGCCAGGATTGCCGGAATAATGGCGGCCAAAAAAACATCGGAACTTATACCGATGTGCCATCCATTAAATTTAACGCATGTTGCTGTGGATTTTTATCCGGATGATGTTTCAAATACTATAAGAATAGAGGCTTCAGCTAAGATTTTCAGCCAGACAGGTATTGAAATGGAAGCTTTAACGGCTGTATCCGTTGCGGCTTTAACTATATATGATATGTGTAAATCCTATGACAGGGAAATGACTATTTCAGATATATGCCTTATTGAAAAACAAGGCGGCAAAAGCGGAAAATTCACGAGAGAAAAATATAGTTCTTCCTGACAAAAATTTGGATTTGATAATGCAAAAAAAAATAAAAAACATATTAGTTGCTTTCTTTCTGTTATCTGTTTTGATTTTGGGCTTTACAGGATGTGCTAAATTTATATTGGGCTCCAGAGTTGAAATGGAAGCAATGGTAAAACTATCTTCCTCAAAATATCCTGATTTTTGTGATGATTTAAATTATGAAAATCTGGATGAAAGCATAAAGCAAAGTCTTTCTTACCTTTTAAAAAGGCCTGCCGATAAAAAATTTAAATTTGCCAATGATATTTATACTACATCTCAAATGGTAGAATCTTTAGAAGCTTTTCAAAAGTTTATTATAAGCAGGCCATCAGCGGATGCCTTAAGAGATTATATTAAAACGAATTACTATGTTTATAAATCTACAGGAAACGATAAAAACGGAAGAGTTCTGTTTACAGGATATTATGAGCCTGAGCTTGAAGGAAGCCTTTTTAAAAATGACATATATAAATATCCGGTTTACGGGATGCCATCAGATCTTGTTACTATCAATCTTTCCTCATTTTCTTCAAAATATAAAGGAGAAAAAATTACAGGACGATATACAGGCCAAACGGTTGTGCCTTACTACGATCGTAAGCAAATCGAAACGGGAGCAATTGCTGAAAATGAAGCTATAGTTATTGCTTGGGTCAAAGATCCGGTCAGCCTTTTTTTTCTTCAGATACAAGGGTCGGGAAAGATTGATCTTGATAACGGAGAAATTTTAAATGTCCATTATCATGCTACAAATGGGCATCCATATAAAAGTATCGGAGCTTTATTGATTCAGCAGGATATTATACCGCGTTCGGAAATGTCTATGCAAAATATTCGTAAGTATTTATATTCCAATCCTGAAAAAATGCACGAAATTTTAAATCATAACCCAAGCTATGTTTTTTTTAAGACTGAACAAGCCGGGCCTTTTGGATATCTTGAAGTAAAACTTACGCCGCAAAGATCAGTAGCATTGGACAAAAGCATATTTCCATTATCAGGGTTAGTTTATGTAGAAACATTAAAACCTGATATAGATGAAAACGGAGAAATTATTGCCTGGTCAAATTATAATAAATTTGTATTAGCCCAGGATACGGGAGGTGCGATACGCGGGCCGGGCCGGGCGGATCTTTTTTGGGGTAACGGGAAATATGCCGAAATAGCAGCAGGGAACATGCAACATGAGGGGAGTTTTTATTTTCTTGTATTAAAACCGGCCAAAAAATAAGGCCAAAAAGATCTGTCGGCCGCTTAAGCAGCTTGGGAACCTATACTAATTACTCCTCATAAAGAGCATCGAAATAGCTGTTACATCTTTCAATAATTTCCTTACTGTCGTTTGCTTCCAAGATGATCCTGTTTACGGTGTCCTTTACTGAAATGGTCTCGTTCATGACTTTTCTCTCCCATGTGTTTACCTCAATATCATGTATGATTTTACCTATATGAACAGCTTTTGCATTTTTTATATTATAATGCAGCAACAGGCTTTCAAACGTAGACATGTTAAAGTATCGCCTAAATTTGGCTTCCGGAGTATCAAATAATATACCTTCTTTTATTGTTTCACCCTTTGGAAAAAATTTTATCTCGGCATTCTTGTCAATAAAGCGCTTTATGAGCCAGATTGATGCGCACTTATCTACCTCAAAACCTTCACATGTAGAAAATACCAGGTGTTTTTGACCGGCTGAGGCATGAGAGCAGGAAACAAAAATGATAAAGACAAACAAAGAAATAAATATTGAATAAATTAATTTGGATTTTTTCATAGTCATTTAAAGCTTTAGGAATCGACGGACAAATTCATCCATAGGATTGCCAAGTACTTCATCCTTAGTTCCCACCTGTTTTAGTTCCCCTCTGTTCATAATTGCAATTCGATCAGCCATTACAATTACCTCCTCAATATTATGTGTTACATATATAATACCCATTCCCAGCCTGTTCTTGAGTCCGATAATAAAATCCTGCAATTCTTCTTTCAACACAGGGTCAAGATTGCTGAAGGGCTCATCCATAAGCAAATACAAAGGATCTGAGGCAATTGCTCTTGCAATTGCAAGGCGCTGTCTCTCCCCCCCTGAGAGTTGATGAGGGTATCGATTATTGTAATTATTTAGATTAACGTTTTTTAGAATTTGATCCGTCTCGTGTTGCATGGCTTCTTTAGACAATTTCTTAGCCTTGAGAACAAATCCAATATGCGCTTTGACAGACATATGGGGCCAGAGAGCAAGATCCTGAAACACCATAGACAACTTTCTCTTGTGAGGCGGAATAAACCCATACTGCGTGCCGACCGTAGCATTATCAATTAATATATTTCCATCGTCAGGGTGCTCCAGACCGGCAATAAGCCTTAAAAGGCTTGTCTTGCCGCATCCTGAAGGTCCGACTAATGCCAGAATTTCGTTAGGTGAAACCTCAAGCGTTACACCCTTTAGTGCTTTTGTTCCTCCATATCTTTTCGTAAGGTTAGTTATTGATATCATTTTATTTCTGCAATCCTAAACATTTTTTTATGGAATATCAGAAAAACACCTGAAATGGCAAGTATCAAGGTTACAAGTATCAGGCACAACGCTGCCACCATTTGATCTGCACCATAATGCATCAAATTATAAGCCTTTATCGGGATTGTTTCTCTTCCGGGCGGAATGATTAAAAGCGTTGTTCCCAGCTCACCGAAAGAAAGAACGAATACTATAAAAAAAACAGCAAACAAGTTATGTCGTAGCAAAGGGATAACAATCTTTCGAATCATATTTGACCAGTATGATCCAGCCAAAAACGCCGCTTCTTCCAGCCGTCTATCAACTTGTTTCAGACCCGAGCCAAGCACGATTACCGAGTATGGGATGAAACGTGCAATATAACCCAAAACGATAATAATAGAACTGCTGTAGACCAGATCCGCCACGGGCCTATTCCAAACGCCTATCAGACCAATACCCAAGGTCGTTGCCGGTATGGAAAGAGGCAGAAATGTCGCCCATGATAAAAAGACCATTGGCCGACCTTTCAACCTGTCTATCAGATAAGCCAATGAAAATCCCAGAAACATTGTAAGCACAGCCCCGCAAAATGCGAGTATTACACTGTAGCAGATCTGATCCGAGGATGTGCTCAAAACTCTTATGTAAGTATCAAGCCCCCCCGCAGTTTTTATCAAAACAGCTACTGGAACGATGACGGAAAAACAAAGTATTGCTATACAAAAAATCAAGGCAACAATATTAAATACACCAAGTTTATATTTTGAATATTTTTTAATACCTGCAGATATTTGGATATATGACCGGTCTTTCATGTAAAACTTTTGCAGGGCAATTAAAACAAAAGTCACTCCAATCAGAGGCAGAGACAATAAAGTTGCAGCCTTTTCGTTATAAAAAGCACTGA
This sequence comes from Pseudomonadota bacterium, assembly GCA_018817425.1. NCBI lineage: Bacteria > Pseudomonadati > Pseudomonadota > Pseudomonadota bacterium. Next base: position 22,150 of record JAHITX010000030.1, on the reverse strand, counting down.
ACTGGATAAAAATCTCAAGCGGATATACTTTCACTCTTAAGATATCAGGGACGCTAACATTTATAACGGAAAACACAAAAACAAATATTGCCCCTGAAATTATATGGGGTGTAATAAGAGGTATTGTAATTTTGTAGAAGGTTTGGAACCTGTTGTGGGATAAAAAAGATGCCTCCTCCAGGTTCCTGTCAATTGACTTTAAGCCTGCAATGGTCATTATTGTGACAAAGGGGAAATAGGAAAGAGTAAGGACTAAAATCGCCCCCGCCAAACTGTGTATATCAAAAAAAAAATTATGCTCAATAAATGGGCCCATATGGGTCCATACAATTGCATGGATATAGGGAGGAATCAGGACAGGAATAAAATACGCAACTCCTATCACTCTTTTGCCCCAAAGATCTGTTCTGCTTATCAGTGACGCAAGAGGCACTCCAACAATAATGCTCAATAAGGCAGCTCCCCCGGCCAATTCAAGGCTGTTTTTGGCAAGGCCAATGTGACGGCTGTCAAACACTGCGAATAATTCGCCAAATTGCTCGGCGGTATCCGCCCGAAACGGCATAAGCAACATATAGAATATGGGTAATAGGACTACTGCACCAAACAGGAAAACAATAGTAAAGGAAAAACCGCGTGGAGGATTCATTTGGATTATCTTATAAACAGGCTTTGACAAAACCCGGCTGATTTTTCCATATTCCCTTCAACTTCATAATAATCCACTTCCATGGCCTTTATGGATGTAAATTCCGGCACATGACCCGGTTTTTTTACATTGTCCCTGAGAGGCATCTGCGCGGATTCGCAAAAGGAGAGTTTGCTTTCCACTTCCCTGCTGAGCAGATAATCAATGAGCTTCTTTCCCTCTTCAGGATTCGGACCGTTTTTGATAAGCGCAACCGTGTTAGGAATCAATAGAGTTCCAATTCCGTCATGGTCTGGATATAACATTTTCACCGGTTTGCCGGATTGAACGGCAACATTCACGTCATCAGTATCGGTGAAAGCAATGGGAAGCTTACCCTCAACAACAATATCTCTTGCAGTGGAATTCCCGTTTACAATTACAACATCGTTTGCCCTTAGCGCTTTTAAATAACCTTCAGTCTTTTCCTGTCCCAGTAAGCAATACATAGCCGCCATGTGAGTGGCTGTTGTGCCAAAAAGCGGATATGCAAGAGCAACCTTTCCTTTCCATTTGGCTTCCGTCAGTTCAAAAATAGATTTGGGCAGATCTTCTTGCTTTAAAAGGTTTGTATTGTAAACAAGCACCCGGGCACGGGCTGCAAAACCTGTCCAGAAACCGTCCTTGTCTTTAAACAGCTCAGGAATATCTTTAGCGGAAGGAGATCGATAGACGGCCAGAATCCCCTTTTGTTTCAAAGTAATGGTCCTGCCGATCTCAGAATTCCAGAACACATCGCATTTTGGGCGGTCTTTTTCTGCTATCAGTCTGTTTACAAGCCCTGTCGTTTTTGCCGCTTCAACATCAAATACTGCCTTGACCCTGACTCCGGTCTTTTTCTCATAATCTTTAAAAACAGGGTCAGAATATATCTGGTCCAAAGAAGTATAAATCACCACTTCTTGTTGCTTATCTTTTGAGCAACCAAATATCAGACAGATAATCAATATGGCCAATAAAATATTAACGGTTTTTCTCATTTTGAAATCCTTATATCGTATTGTTTCTATGAAAAAGAATATTCACCACGAAGGGCACGAAGAGTCACGAAGAAGTTTAATTAAATAGAAACCTTCGTGGTTAAGAAATACTAAGTTTGTTAAAATTCAAACATGACACCACCCGAACCTTCAAAATACGGTCTGTTCTCCTTAACACTTCTCAGGCTTCGTCCTGCGGCAAAATACACCTTTGCATTTTTTAAAAAATTATACTTAAAACCAAGTCTGAAATTCGTCTCATCAATTTTAGATGAATGAATATATTTTATCGTATAAACTTCGCTCAAGAGTTTGAGTCTATCCGTCAATTTATAGAATACATCAACTCCGAACCTGTATTTTTCCGTGTCGTAATCTTTATCAAAATAGTATTTAAGTTGCGTAATGCACAAAATCTTTCCAAAATGTTTCTGCATCGCCAATCCTGGAGCCCAAATTCTATCATCCCATTCGAGAGAGTCTTTGCCACTATCAGTTGGCACTTCCAACTGGAGAGTTGCGGCTATTGCCGGATATATCTTTTCTTCTTCTTTTATGAGATATTTCGGCTGAATGGCAACAAAATCAATACCTCTGATTTTATGGCCATCCTCGTCTTCTATGGCATAAGCACTTTCAATGCCGACTTCCAGCCTGGGTAAAAGCCCGTATATTATTTCAATTGTTGGTACACTGTAGATCTTGGCGTCTTTTGTATGCTTGTAGTTAAAAGTACCCCAGGCCTCCCAAGTTTTGTAAGGAATAACTTCAGCATTTCCGATAACAACCGGTGGACCAGCCACAACAATTTGAGGACAACACACAAACAAGATTAGCAGTAATATAAAGATAAAATGCGCTTTTTTCATTTTCCCTTCCGCTTTTGTTAATTGTTTCACCACGAAGAGCACGAAGGGGCACGAAGTTTTTTTATTTTTTATATTTCTTCGCTTTCTTCGTGACCTTCGTGGTGATTTATTATTGAGCTTTCACAACCCCATAAACGGGTACATGAATCACATTCTGATCCGGATCATCAGTATAAATGCTCAGTTGTGAAGACACATTCCCCGCAGGGCTTATTTTGTCAACTTTACCCTTTATCTCAAAAGCACTCCTCTTTTTGCCCAAAGGAGTATCAAAATGCAGAAACGGCAGATCACATTCAATCTTTACAATTTGAAACGTTGTTCCATCACTGGCAGAAACGGAAATAGCTTTGGAAAACTTATCCCCTTTCCCAACACTGCCAAATGACAACGCGCCCGGCTCGACCCTGATACGTCCCAAAATATTGGCCCAGACAGCAACATCAATCCGGGGTCTTTTTTTCAGGTTTGTATGGATAGTAATCACATCATTAAGTCTTCCCACCGGAACATCAGGTTTTAAAGTGACATGGATATTAAATCCCCGGCTGTTGTCTTCTGTAAATGGAGACGTTTCCACCTCAAAATACCTCTTGTCGGCATCGACTTTTTCCAAAACCAGCTTCTGACTTGACAGCTGCAGGAGTCTCACACTGCCGATAGCGGTTTTTCCCCTTTCCACATCACCGAAATTGATTCCCTGTGGAACTACCGCCACATCTCTTTTTATTACTCCCTTAATGATCAATTCAATCTCAGGCGCTTCAGGATCATTTGAATAAACAGTAATATGCTTTTCCTGTTCCCCTTCATACCGTCTGGTTTCAAACACAGCCCTGATCTCTCCAATTCCATCTGACGGGATCACTTTTTCTGAAACAACCGCTGCTGTACACCCGCAATCAGTACTCACCTTATTGATGGTGAGTGGCAAGATCCCTTCATTTGTAAAAATAAAAGAATGTGAGATGCTCTCTTCCGGCCCGGCAATTCCAAAGTCATATTCGAGTTCTTCAAATACTATTTTGGGCTCCGGTGCTTTTTCCAGTGTTACCTTTTCCAGAGAAGCACAGGAAGTAAATAATGTCACACAACATACCAATAATAAAAATAATCTAAAAGATTTCATATGAAATAGCCTCAATATTATTACACCACGAAGAGCACGAAGAACTCGAAGGAGTATAAATATATCTTCGTGTTTCTTCGTGTACTTCGTGGTTTCCAATTCATTATTTCACTACTTTCACTTTCTTACTTATCATCCCGATCTGGTCTTTGAAACTCGATATATTCACAGTAAGCAAATGCTCACCTTCCTCGACATTTGAAAGGTCCCACACCCAGTTAAAAGGCGTATAGCCTGTTTCGTCCTCGGCATAAAACTTGTGATCGAGGAAAAAACATATCTCAAACTGAAAATTCTGAAATATGATCTTGTCTTTTTCATCAAGCATAACCTTTACCATTGTTTTCCCCTGGATTACTGGAATGCCATTGCCCTCCGTGCCTTTTACATTTGCAAATTCCACTTTGATTTCCGGGCAATAGTCGATTGTTCTAAGGATATTATAGTGATGAGAGCGGCGTAGAACCGAAGTAGGCCGTACAGGCTTTTGTAACCTTTTTTCAACTACATTATTTTTGTATTCAAGAAAATCAATTTTTTTGTTTCCATAAGCAATAACCGAATTGTCCGGCAATGAAAAATAGGTGACAATCATCTTGAATTTGGGATTATTGTAAATATCTAACAGATTGTCTTTATCTTGACCGTTCCAATACTCTGTTATGGCACCCTTTACTCTGGGTTTCCAGTCCACCAACTGGTTCATCAGGGGGCCGCCCTGTATTCCCATTCGTATCATGACACGCCCCATCTCCGGCATTGAATAATTTATGTTATACTGCTGTGGATCAATATGCGCAGTGGTAATATCATGCTCTTCTCCTCCGGAAAAAGTAGTGGGATCATAGATTTCCTCTTTGCCGGATTCATCTTTTGCAGTAATTGTAAAGAAATATGCCTCATCCGGAACAATATTACCTGCTATATCCGTTCCATTCCAAATAACTGTATTTACTCCTGGCTGCATCTCCTTATTCTCTTCAATTGTATTGATAAGATCACTGTCGGGATCATATACATGAACCGTTACCCTCGCTGGTTTTGAAAGGGAAAATGAAAGAGCTATTTCTTCTTTTTGGGAAGGATTGAAAGATGTTTTGGAAATGGTGACTTCTTTCAGCAAATTACCGAATAATGGTTTGATATCTTTTTTAACAGGCATTATCGATAATTCAGGTAGTGGTGGTGGTTCATCCATTTGGGTAACCGGCTTTGTTGCACAGGAACAAGTGAAAACCAGGGCCAGTAAAATCAGGCAAGCTTTTTTCATTACATCTCCTTATGGCTTGTGTTTTTCACCACGAAGGGCACGAAGAACACGAAGAAATTATAAAACAAATCGTTTAATTCCACTTTTTAGATATCTTACATTGAAATTCATTAACAAACCAATCTTCACGCCCGACAATTTCATATACGTCAATATTTGGGCCTCGTGAATCGGCAGTATCTTTTAATCCAACTATAATATTATCTTCTACCAGGATGTCGATTCGGTATCCGCAGTCGAGCCTGATGCTTTTATAATCAACGGGAAGCGGATGCTGTAATTTGAAGGGAATGCCTGCCGTTTTCAATTCATGGGCAAGGCATTGTTCATAAGTGGATTCAAGCAAACCCGGACCTAAATGACGATGAACTTCCAGAGCACATCCGATTACCTTGTTAGACAATTCATCAAACTCCATTCTTCGTGCCCTTCGTGGTGTAATCTTTTCTTTTGTTCATTTGCGGTTCCACGCAACATCTTTACATTCCACACCCTTTTCCCCGAACGGCCTCAACCGCCTCAACTTACCGCTTCCCATATCCTTTATCCATATTTCCATTATCCCCGACCGTGTCGATACAAACGCTAATTTCTTGCCATCCGTTGACCATGAAGGGCTTATATCAAGGCCACTATAGGTTGTTATCTGCTTTAGTTTCCGGTCATCAAGAGAAAGTACCCAAATATCATAATTTCCGCTTTTATCTGAAGAAAATACAACCTGCTTACCATCTGAAGACCATGCAGGTTCCTGGCACAGGGAATTTGTCATCAATAGTTGTCTTGAAAAATTTCCTCTTGGATCGACAATCCAGAGTTCTTGTATGATCCTGCCGCAGGCGGATGAACAGTGAATGTTTGCATAAACCAACCGGCTGCCGTCAGGCGACCATGCCGGCCACATCTGAATTGCATACTGATCAAGAACTCTTTCGGTTTGCTTTGTCTCAAGGTTATAGATGAGAAGATCCGTGTCATCTCCCTCTTCGGGAGCTCTGAACCGGGCAAATGCTATTTCTTTGTTATCCGGTGAAAAGGATGGAGTTATCTTTGGGTATTTTTTTTCGGAAACGGCTATTTGGTGAGTTTCTTTTGTTTGTACATCAATAAGATTTAAGTTTCCATCACTTGTGGCGTAAACAATTTTTTTGCCGTCAAAAGACCATGATGGAGTCTTTTCATCATATTGGGTTTCGGTCAAACGGACCAAATTACTTCCGTCATCATTAACTGTAAATAAGTCCCAGTTACCGCCGATGCTTGCCACAAATGCGATATCACAGTTTCCGGTAGTGGCAAAAAACATTATACATATCGCAACTATTATAGAGGAGCTTTTCATTTATTAGTTCATTTTTATTTTTACACTACGAAGAGCACGAAGTGTGCGAAGGGGACAATAAAATCTTCGTGTTTCTTCGTGTACTTCGTGGTTATCAATCTGCGGTTTCAATTATGGTAATGGCGGCGGTTCTTGATTTATTATCGACTCCTTAACCGCCTGATGCTCATCCATAAGTGCTTTAAGCTGATCGGATAAATCATCTATTTGCTGTTTAACGTCTGGATTGTTTTCTAAATATGCTTTTACCGCAGTTTCGTTTTTACCCATATACAGCACATATTCCTGCGCTGTAGTGCCGAATGAACTATAACGGGCTTCTTTTTCCTGATCGAATTGAGCTCTTATTATTGCTTCTTGTTGGGCAAGAGCTGTCGGATCGTCTCTGAATTGGTTTGCGAGGGAAATTAATGCCTGGTAATTTGAAATCTGTTGTTGCATTTCAGCTATGGTAAGTTGACAATAGGAGTTAGTTGAAATTTCGGCTATACTAAATTGAGGCATAGAGATTAGCACTAAGATTGATATTAAAAATGACAACTTAATTTTCACTTTACTTGTTTGTAATATATTCATGAATGCCTCCATAATTAATGACTGTTAATGTATATTAAGTAATCGAAATAATCTCAAATCCAAAGCAACTAAAAATTTATCGAATAGTTCTTTATTGTAGATCATTGGCATCACAAAACTGGCCCGGAAACCTAATATCATTTTCAAAAGTTGTAATATTTGTCTCTATCTTTCCGAAACTTGTATACTTCCCTGACCAAAAACAATAGATCCGGTTGTATCTTTGTATCTACTATGGCATGCAGAACTCCTATGATACAAAAACAGGGTACAGTTAATATAAATATCAAGAACTAAGAGCGGAATTGTCCCCTATTTATTTTAAGAGATCAGCTAATGGTCAAACGTAGATTTGACCTCATTTATTTTTTCTGTTCCTTCACGGTTTGTTCTTTTGAACTCGTTATTTTTTTTATCATATTGATATATCAAAGAAATCAGGCGAGTTGGTCCTACATTCAAGAGTTGCTCATTGTATGAGCCTTTTGCATATTTATTGCCTACTTCATAAAGATCAATTTTGATTTCTTCAAATTTATCCCAAACAACATTCGCTCTTACTGAAGCGCAAGTAAATCTATAGTCATCGTCCAGAAATATGTTATTATTTTGATCGTGAATTTTGATTTTCACAACCTTCTCTGACTTATAAGTGATTGGACTATTATCTGATGACACAATTACCAATGTGATATATTGCCAATCATTCTCATGTGGCTTGCTTTCAGGAGGAAAAGAAAAATGCTGGGTAGTATATTCCGAACCAGTGCAAGAGATCGCAAAGAGAAGCATTATCAATGCCCCTATCAATGCTCTTTCTAACGATACATTAGCCTTATCAGACCACATCTTAATAGCCTCCAAAGAGCCGATAAAGATTTTCGGGATTATTGAGTTGACTTAATTGCCGCATAAAATTATTAAAACTATTTCTTATGTTGTCATCAATGTCTATTCTTCCATTTGGCGCACCTGGATATTGTACTCCTGCTTGATTGAAAGCATTCTTAAGATCTGAGTGGCAATCGTTGACCCAAGGAAACCACAACCAGTTATTCCATCCGTTTGCTGCATCAATTCTATCCATGAAATCGTTTTCTGACATACCTGGTGGCAAAGTAACCACATAATAGGGACTTGTTAGGTCACTAACACCATTTCCAAGGGTAGCCCCGGAGGAGCCGTTGGTGCCTTTCCCACGACCTGTCTCAGTTGAATATACAAAAGCATGATTCAAACCAGAGACGTCAAAAGCATTCGAAGAATAAACTCTTATTTCCAAACCAAACGGATCAATAAAATTCACCGGGTTATTTAGGACATAAATAAAAAGGTTCACGCCACCGCTTTGCCCTATTGGATCTGCCGTCAAATACCTCCCAGTACCCGGATCATAATACCTGTGGTAATTATAATGCAGCCCGGTTTCACTGTCAAAGTATTGTCCCGGAAACCTAATATCATTTTCAAAAGTTATAATATTTGCCTCTACCTCCCCAAAACTTGTATACTTCCCTGACCAAACAATAAATCCGTTTGTATGTTTGTATCTACTTTGGCATGCAGATATGATACAAAAACAGGATAGCAGTTAATATAAAATATCAAGAGCTAAGAGCGGGCGACCCCTATTAAATTATTTTGTTCAAGAGATCAGCTAATGGTCAAACGTAGATTTGACCTCATTTCCCCCTTGAATAATCAAAAAACAAGCACCACTTGGTGTTATCTTTCCCAACTCAATTACACTTTTAATTTCCTCTGAATTTATGGCATAAATATATATATATGACTTAGGTTTTCCCCAAAAGGTTTCTTTATATGTATAAAAACATATAAAACTTCCGTTTTGAGACCAGGTTATGGGAGACCAGATAGATCCAACAAGCTTTAGCTTCTTACCATTTAAAAAAACATGATCATTCTCTTCTTTTTTATCAAACTTACTATAGAATATATTATTAGAATCTTTAGATCTATAAGTGATATAGTTACTATTTGCATACCAAGATGCTAACTCTCCATTTGCTATTGTAGTAATATTGCCGGTTTCTAATTCTACATAAGCCACTGCGCCTTTTGCTGTATCAAAAAGGATTTTTTTCCCATCTGCGGACCAAGAGGGAAATGATCTTGCATCATTATTAACTATCTTCGAGACAATTACGTTTTCGTGTCTTGTATAGACATCAATTAAATGGAGAAAACCTTCTCCTTCATTATTCGTATAAATAAAAGCAATTTTCGACCCATCTGGCGACAATGCTGGATTTAGGCATAAAGCTCTATATTCTCCCAATATTGTTATATCACTTTCCTCCTCCAAATCCCTAATGCATAAACGACTGTATATATGTTCATCAAAACGATATTCAATAAATGCTAATTGACTATAATCTTTTGCAAGTGATATCCCATTAATCGAAAGTACACTATCACCATGGCGATAAATAATGTTAGGAATCTTTTCATTACTTGATACTTTGTAGATATCTCTTCCAGAGCAAAATAGAACATTAAATTTTAACGATTTCGAATCATCCACGCAATATCCAACTTTATTTACAATCATTAAAAAAAAGATAAAAGTGAATAATAAAAAAGTAATTATAAAATTAAATTTTATTCTATATAACATAGGTGCATCTAAAACCCTGCATTAACGACAAAAGGTAATTCCATTCCACATCTTTTCAAACTATCTCTTACCCAATCGCAACAGTTATGCTTAATGAATTTATAATCACTACCAGCCCATCCAGGTATTAGTCCATTTTGGTATTTAAGGATATTATTCCGTATGCATTGGTCTTGACAATTCTTATTGTTTCCACCACCTTTAGCTTCTTTACATTTGGTTGGTTTATTTGGATTAATCTCTCTATGGACACCATTGTCATCATAACCCCATGAGTCAGATTTGTTATTATTAAATTGCAAATAACAATGCCGCGGTGGGAACACCCAAGCGCCACCCCTCTGCCACCATTTACTACCGAATTCAAATGGCCTTTTACAAGCAATGACCTTTAGTCCTAATGGATCAATATTATTAATAGGATTATTTGAAGAATATATATAACTATTTAGTCCACCTCTAAGCCCAATGGGATCCTCAGTAATATATCTTCCAAATTCGGAACAATAAAATCTATTAATATTATATGCCAAATTACTTTCAGAATCAAAATACTGGCCCGGATATCGGAAATTATAAGTGATATTCTCAACAGATATCTCTATCATTCCAAATGCTGAATATGAAGCTGCCCAAACAACATTATCTGATTCATCTTTGATTATATGTGGCGCTCCTAAATGATCAGATTGTATATTATATAAAATATTAGCTTGATAATCATATAACAAACATGGATTTATATCTCTCTCACCATAGAAATAGTTCCTTATTAAATTACCATCAGAATCATACTCGCCTAAAAGATGATTTCCGTCATATATAAATTTTATTGATTCACCGTTAATTTGTTTTTCAATCCGTTTCCCTTTCACGTCATATTTATAGAATGACTGTATTCCATCTTGTGGAACAATAGAAATGAGTTGATTCTCATAATTATAAGCATAATTAGTTATAAAATTATTTGAAGACAAATGCCGCATATTTCCATTGTTATCATAACTGAATGCTTTCTCACCGCTGCTTATTAGCTGGTTTCTATTGTTATAATTCAAAGAAGCTTGATTAATCGCTGACAACCTGTTGCCCATCGAATCATATGCAAACAACTCTTGAGATGTATCTGGATAAATAATTTGAGTTATCTGATTATTATTATCATAAAAATAATTTGTTGTACCGGCAAGCAATGTTTTTGTTACTATATTTCCAGTATTATTTAATGAATTAAGCTGATTATATATTATGGTTCCATCAGCATTATAATTTAAAATCTGTTGCAAATTACCCGTTCCATAATAACTGTATGTTGAATAACTGCCATTGGTATAATCTTTTCTGATAATTCTATTCAAAGAATCATAGCTGTAACTTACTCCTTTCCCATCAGGTAATTGTAATTGCGTCATCAAATTTGCAGTATTATAATTATAGCTAATTGTTAAATTTTCGGGAGTTATTGTTGTTAATTTATTGCCTCTTGCATCATACGTATATGTTATATTTTTCCCGTTCATTGACGTTTGAATCAATCTACCAGCAGCATCATAAGAATAAGTATTCGTGGAATTATCATTAGATTCCAGTATCTTCCTATCAATAAGATCATAGGCAAAGTTTGTTATGCTTCCATCTGAATATGATTTTGATATCATTCTATTCAAACTATCATAAGAAAAAGTAATTATGCTGCCGTTAGGGTCGGTTTTTCCAGTCAGGTTTCCCAATACGTCATATGTATAAAAATATGATACTCCATCAGACAGCGTTTTATTCGTTAAATTATTGTTAGCGTCATAACTGTAAAGTGTCTTATTGCCATTTTTATCGGTAAAGGAAATCATATTCCCATTTGCATCATAAGCAAGTGATACATGGCTTCCTTTGGGGTCAGTTTTTCCAGTCTTTCTTCCAAAGATATCGTAAGAAAACGTCATTTGAAGACCATTGGCATCGACAATGCTTATTATATTATCATTATGATCATAAGAAAAATTTTGTATGTTGCCAATAGGGTCAGTTTTCTGAATTATCCTATCATATTGATCATAAGTAAAACGTATCTCTGTGCTATCGGGGAATAGAATAGTAATTCTATTCCCATTAGCATCATAAAAATATTGAGTTACATTGTTAAGTGGGTCTTTCACGGAAAGTAAATTTCCCATAATATCATATGAAAAATTGGTAGTATTTCCATTTCCATCTATCATTGAGAGACGATTCCCTGCATAATCATAAGTGTACTTTGTAATATGTCCTAACGGATCTATCTCGCTTAACAAATTCCCACTATTATCATACTCATAGGATGTAATATTACCTAATGAATCTATTAGACTAACCAAATTTCCATGTTCATCTGAAACATAGGAGGTAGAACTTTCTAAAGTTCCGCCAAACCCCCTAATAATGGTTGTTAAATTCCCTTTACTATCATATTCATACCTTGTAATCCTTCCCAAAGGGTCAGTTTCAGATTGAACTAAATCAGTCCCAGCAACATATGAATAATTCCAAGTATTCCCTAATGGATCGGTCTTGCTTGCAATATTTCCTTCTGCGTCATATGTATAAGTTGTCCGGTTCCCATTAAAATCCTCTTCCCAATCCACACTTGTTGCGGTAATCTTATTAAGCTGTAACTGCTTTGTATTACCCAATGGATCGACTACACTTTGTATCACACCAACATCATTAAAATAATAAGTCCACTTGTTTCCATGAGAATCTTTCTTTTCTGTTCTGTTGTCAAAATACGTAACGGTGTATGTCTCCCCTTTTTCTTTAAAAGTAGAAACCCTGGGGGGTTCATGGGTATCATACCCCACTGTCTCAATTGTATTTCCTCTTGCATCAATAATCTGTGTTAAAAAATTATTGCTGTTGTATACATACTGCATCGTATTTCCCAGAGGATCTGTAACCGAAATCAGATTTCCGTTTTGATCATAGGCATAGCTTATACTTCTACCGAAATTATCTGAAATAGAGGAAATCTTACCATTTGGTCCAAGCTGAAAATCCACATAATTCCCGGATGCATTGGTAATACGACTTAAACATCCAACAGAATTATAAGAAAAATTTAATTCATTATCATTTCTGTCAACTATTTTGTTAATCTTGCCGTCAATTCTCAGTTCATATTTTAGCCCGTTTTTTTCATTAATCGTGTAAGTATTATCACCATTCTTTATTAAATCATAATTAGCGCCATATTTTGTAAGGCGCGTCAAAGTGCCGTTGTCATCTTCTTTATAAAAGTTCTTTTCTCCGGTTTGCAGAAGCACTCCAATTATTTTCTCATTATGCTTATTCCTTGTAATGATTAGCTTTCTTCCAAAGTTCAAAGCCCAGCTATACCCAAGTAGACTTGAAGTCCACTCCTGGCTATTATATGTTCTTGTAATTTTTAAGGATGGACCATTCCCTGCAAGCATTAGATCTGTAAAAGTTTTTTGGTATCGGCCTGTGTTGGCATAAACCGGGCAAACCTTACAAAATAATTCACAACATTCCTTTGAAGTATATTCTCCATGAAATACCCCTTCATTATTGTATTTACCCCAACCGTTGTTTCCACCGGAAGGATTCACACACTTATGCCCCTGATCCCAACTCTTATTATAAGACCAAGCGCTATTTGATACAGCCAGAAAGGATAGTAATGTCAGTAACAAAACCGACTTTATTACAATATTAACATTTTTTCCCGTCATTTTATCACCTCTCCTTATAAGCTCTATTGAGATGCAACTTTATATATATAAATATTTTTAATAATCTATCCGAACCAGCGTATATCTGAACATCGATGTATTCCCGCCTGCATCTGTTGCAACCAGGCCGATCCGGTAATCCCCTATGTCAACATATTCGCCATTATTGTTTTTACCATCCCAGAAGGCAACATTCGCTCCTTCTGATACACTACCCATATTGGATGACCTCAGCAAAGCGCTTGTCTCAATACTGTATACCCGAAGCTCCACCGAAACTACATCTTCAGAAATATTATAGTTGATAACCACCCCTTCACCATTACCATTCTCATCGCATTTTTCACTAAACGGGCTGTAATAATTTGGATCTGCACTGACATTACTGATTTCGGGCCTTCCGCCGGTCATTACCATTGAATTATTAGGCAGACTATAGCGCCATGCGCCGGTAATTAGAAGATCTCCAGAACCTGCCTGGGCAATATTTCCATTATCATCCAATCCATCCCAATAGATGGTATGCGTACCTGCCGGAAAGGCTTCTCTGTTTAATATCGTTCTGATTCTTGTGGGATCTGATCCACCCCAAAGCGGCCCGATAAAAAACGTCACTTCTTGTGCACTGCAAAGCGTAAACGAATAAGCTCCTTTCTGATCATCGAAAGGGCTAAAATTTTCTGTCCAGGTTCCTGATCGGGTATTACAACCGCTACTTATCGGAAAGTCAGATCTTGTTCCGCCGGTAGTATTCGTCAAATCATAAGTTACAACCTGACCATCAAGTATATACTGCATAACTGCATAATAAACGCCATCATTCACAGCAATTCCATTATCATCTTTGCAATTCCAATAATCAGCATATGAGCCCATATTCCTGTTTTCATTATTCACAAGGGTTCTAACCACATTTCCATCAGCATCTTTAATCAAAATTGACACCTTTGATCCGGCGCTTATGGATGTATTGATATTGGTGCCTATTGGTTCAGGGCTTCCCGGCATCAGAGTGCCATCAGAATAGAATTCATTAATTCTCACATAATCATTATTGGCGCTTGTAATAGCAGTAAGGCGAAGCCTCGTTGCGTTCCCTAAAGCAGGTAGTGAAACTGTAGAAGTAGTTACACTTGGAAAATTAATCTCCTGTGAATAGATAAGACTGTTATTATTATCATAAACATCAATTCTTGCTCTAGACATTCTATATGATGAAGAATACCATCTTACAGAAAAGCCATTCAATAATTGAGGAGTATTGTAGGCAATTTCAAACCATGTATTAACACCATAATAGGGGGTTTTTCTATAAGCTGATTGCCATCTTGAAGAGGTATTCCCATCAATGGCCTTGTCAGGCGAATAGGATGAATTATATTGGCTGCTGGCGCTTGCCGTCATTCCGGCACCCAAAAATCCTACCGAATTTTTCTGAATAGATAGGCTTGTCTGTACATTCACCGTAATCAAAATCTGATCAATCCCCGTTAACCCGGTTGAATCCGTAACCCTAAAAGTGGCAGTATGAGTCCCGGCTTCCGTATAAGTATGCGATGTATTTCCGGATGTTGCAGAAGACCAGTCATATGTGCCGTCACTTTCAAAATCCCACTCATAAAGAACCACATCATTATTCGGGTCGGTAGCGCTACCGTAAAGATTAACATTCAAAGGTGCGTTACCATTTGTCGGGTTTGCCGAAGCCGTTGCAGTAGGTGAACCAGGAGGTCCTGTTCTTATTACTGTGGTCATTGCGTGAGCCGTTGCCGTTAGACCACTGTTATCCGTCACTCTGAATACAGCACTGAAAGTTCCTATGTTCGTATATGTATAGCTGGTATTTCCGGTTGTAGTAGAAGACCAGTCGTAGATACCATCTCCCTCATAGTCCCACTCATAAAGGACAATGCTACCATCACTGTCATAACCCGAACCTATCAACTGAACTGTCAGTGGCACCTCACCGTTTGAAGGTTGCACATTTGCCGTAGCGGTCGGCGGATTGTTTTGAACCGTTATGGTTACTGTTGCTGTAGCCGATTCGCCGGTGCTGCTTTTAACATATAATACGGCATTATAGACTCCGGGAGTGTTATAAGTATGGTTATAATCTCTTGCAACCGTATCATATGTATCCCAGGAACCATTGCCGTCAAAATCCCATCTGAATATTTCAATAGTACCTGCAGGGTCTTCGCCATCCGTACTAAAATAAACTGTTAGTGGGGCTGAACCACTAACCGGCGTGGCACCCGGAATTGCCCTTAGAATGCCGACAGTGAAATTTGAGGTCTCAATAGCTTCATTGCCGACAAGGTCACTCACCTTCACAGTCAGGCTATTGCTACCCACGGGAAGCGGCAAGCTGGAAGCGATTTGATAACTGGCGTCGGTTTCCGTTACGGTAAAAGCATTTGTCATATCAGTGCCGTTGATCTGGGCATAAAAAGTTGATTTGTCAATTCCTGAATCAGCATCACTGAAAATGACTGTTATTAGCGGAGTAATAGTATTTAGAAATGCCCCATCAACCGGGTTGGTAATGTTTATTGTAGGAGGAGTTGACTCAGGAATAATAGCAAAGCCGTCAATTTCATATCCATACACACCAAGATCTGCAAGCGTTAGAAACTGACTGTTTGCACTATTCCCGTCCGATAGAAATATTCCTGAATTGTCAGAGCGGCAAAAATAAATCTCATTATCATAACCAATATGTATACATTTCAATTGAACTGTATTATCAATTCCAAGTTGGTTATTATATAGATAAGACCAATATGTATTTCCCCCAAAGGACTCATTTACATCAGCCTGACCCTCAATTGAGAAAACCACGGAACCATCAAGCCCTATGTGCTCAGCACTGATCCGGTCTGTCTCAGCAAGACCCAGCATGGTGTTGTTAAAATAAACATCTTTGTTTTCATCTCCAAAAGATCGTAATATGCCGCCTTCACTGGCCAACGAAAAAAATACATCATCCCCGTTGTCAACCTTGCTCAGGGCTACTATATCTGAAAAATCGGATAATCCAAGATTCCATCCGCTCATATATTCAGCGTAGGTTCCGTCTCCTGGAGAGGCAAATATCCATGGATTTCCTTCAACCGAAAAAATATAACGAACAGGTGCCGTACTGCTAAAGACGGTAAAATTGGCAACAGCAGTACCCGTGTTGCCTGCATTGTCTTCAATTGATGCTGAAATAACATGACTTCCCTGGGCAAGGGGCGTCACAACCTGATATGTTGCAGAAGAATCCGTAATAGTAAAAAAACCGGAGTAATCCGTTCCATCGATTTGGATATAGAAACTACTTAAATTGCATCCTGTGCCCGCGTCACTGAAATTTAAAGTTATATACGGTGTATCATCGCTTATAACAGAACCGTTTAGAGGATTGGATATGCTTATTTCAGGCGGGCCGGCAGCATAAACAATAACACTAAAAGAAAATCTTGCACGAGTCGGATTGTTAAAAAACCAACTCTTGGAGCCTGATGTACTTTCGGGGTACAGTTGACCCCCTGTAATTTCAGAATCATAAAGATAATATGGTTTCCCGTCAACCGTGGTGCCATCTGGGTTATTAACGGTTACAGCATCTGTTGAAATATTATCAAATACTACCCAAACCGGTGTCTCTAAATTATGCGAACCTTTATTGTATAAAGAAACGTTCAGATAGTTGACACTTGTACTGCGGTCATACATCATCCTTGATTGTACTAAATCGATTTCCCCGGTCACTTCGGTTGCAGCAGAAGCTATTGCAGAAAGGCTAAGCAGAAGCAAAACAAACAATGAAAAAACTATAAATCGGCAAGGTGTCGAACTCTTCTCTTTCATATGAACCCCCTATAAAGTCCATCAGTTAAAACGGAATGTATTGAAATGTGGAGTTTAATATGTAGCATAAAACCCTTACTCAGCAAAATTTAAGAAGTCAATATTTATTTTCGAAAACATTTATAGAATAAGCTAAAGCTGCATATCAATATACATAAATAAACCATGAAAACTTGAATATTGGAAATATTGTAGCTTGTAGTACTTTCCTCCCCATTAATTCAGGCCATCACCTATTTTTTAAAGGCTTTTTATATTCATATCGCTATTGGCCAAAAATAAAAAACCGGGCCGCAAAAGTTATTTTAAACTTCTGACAACCCGGTTATTCTTTCTTTGAGAATCCTTGGGTTTCCGTACTGTCTTTTTCTAAAAAGAACAATTTTAAAGCAAACAGGCAGTTTGGCTTTATCAGAAGTACAATTTAAATAGTATATTTATAAATTTTTAAGAAATTTTCTTCTACCGATACAAAACAAGCCCGCTAATCCGGTACCCAAGAAAATCATGGTTCCCGGTTCAGGAACGGAAGAACTTGTTTGAATATTAATATTTGAAATAGTGCCATATGAGTCATAACCCCAATCATTTGCCTCGAAACCAAAAGCCAAATCTATTACTGAGCCCTGATATGGAGTCATATCAATTGTCCATGATCCGGAAAAAATTAAATCATCCGTTGTAGAACTATTATAACCCCCAAATTCCTTTTTATAATCTGTAAAATTAATGACAGCAACAAGCCAGTCATCATTTTCAGGACAAACTGTAAATGAATAGTCAAAGGTAAGTTTTGTTGCTGAGGGTTCTACATAAAAAGCAGGATGATAAAAATAAAAAGCGGAAAAAGAAGTATCAGCTTCAGTAAATGTAACCACACCACTGCTTTCAACTACTCCCGTTTCTGCCACAAAAGTACTTAAATCAACTGGTGTTGCTAATAAGATATTTGCCCACAATAAAAAAGTTATACAGGTCAAAAAACAAATCAAAATGCGCTTCATGAATAGGTTCTCCTAACTCTCACTATCGAATAATGATAAGTGAAAACATTATAAGATAAATTGCTAAACAAAACAATAGGGTACGATATATTATTACTATTATAATGCAACAATAATGTGGTTTTATTTTTCAAAGCAATAATTGGGCCAAAATATATAACTAATTAATATTATATAATTTATAAAAATTATGGATTCAATGTAATCCTTGAAGTGTAAAGAAATCCGACATATTTATAGGTATAATGGAAAATATTGATTTAAAATAAAATGACTAAACAATATACTTTTGTAAGTTATATTCTATATATTTATGATAGTTATATTTGCCTTTGAATTATTTATTTAATTTTGCTTACTATTAGTAATTACTATCAATAAAATATAATTGACTGAAATTATATGTAATAGAAATATAGAATAACTTTAAACAGAATTTTTATAAAAATATGTAAAGAAATCCGACAGTATGTTATGGCATATTGTATAAATAATATAATAAATATATGAATATATTAAATTACCAAGATGTTAACTATGTTTGGAAGAATATTGGAATATGTAAAGAAATCCGACAGTATGGAATTGGTGTGTAAAAACTATATTGGTTTTTATAGAACTTTAGGTAAGATTGCTATCTAAAAAAATGGCTTTGCTCATATGAGCCAGTTTCAAAACGCCCCATTTTGGCCGATCTCAGCGTTGGGCTCAAATTTTAATCCTCGAAATACGCCATGTATTCCTGCGGTTAAAATTTTCGCCCGCCTTGAGCTTGACCAAACTGAAACATTTTGAAAGTGGTTCATATTACATATTCTTTTGAAAATCGCGAAAAGGAGTTTTTCAGTAACGACTGTTTCAACTTTCTATGGTTTGCACCAGCAGCTCTTTTCTGTAATGATCCAATATAGTTGCTTTTGAAATCATACCCATAAACCGTTTGTTTTCAACAACAGGTATGCTGTAAAGGCCATTGTCATCCATTATTCGAAGGATTTTTAACAGATCATCATCGGTTGTAACCGTCAACACACTCGGATCCATTATCTGTTCCACAAATACAGTATCATACATTATGGAATCGAAAAGATATGGCCGGATATCATCAAAAAGCACCAGGCCCATAAAATGTTTGCTTCCAGGGTTTTCCACCGGATAATAGTTTCGATGTGAATACTTAACGATTTCTACAAACTCCCTTAGAGACATATCCGGTCTTACAGTGGTAACATCTTTTTCAAGAAGTTCCGAGATGCTTAAATCCGTGAGTACCCTGGCATCGGTTCCCGGTCTTAAAAGCTGGCCTCTTTCCACAAGATCCTTCATATATAAAGAGGCCGGTTCAAAATAATGGCATATTGTTGCGGCAAGAGAAGATGTTATAATCAACGGAACAATCACTTCATAGCCGCCCGTAATTTCAATAATCAAAGCGATACCGGTTAAGGGCGCCTGAAGTATGCCTCCGATTAAACCTGCCATGCCCAGGAGCGCATAGCAGCCTTCCCCCGCAAGATTGAAATTAGGGAAGAGATAGGAAAGTCCTCTGTTGTAAGCAAGTCCTGCAAAACTTCCGATAACCAGGCTGGGGGCGAAAATACCTCCTGAGCCGCCCCATCCCAAAGTAAGGGAGGTAGCAAAAATTTTGGCAAAGCAGGCGATAGCCACAATACCAGCCCCTTGTGTGTAAACTCCTTCTATCATTTTTCTAATGGAATGGTATCCTTCACCAAGAACATCCGGCAAGAAATAACCAAAAATGCCCACAGCACAGCCTCCGATAGCAGCTTTAACCCACAGAGGCAATCTGACTTTTTCACAGCGTTGATGCATTACTCTCAAAGATCTTGTCATTACAATGGACAAAAAGGCGGCTACCAGAGCAAGCCCAACACAGGCTATCAGATCATGAAAAGAGAGATTAAAAACATGATGGCTAAAGGCGATTTGATTGCCGGCCAGCAAACGGCTTATTTCCGTTCCCGCAACCGAGGCAACAGCTATTGGCACAATTTTTTCTGTTGACCATTCCCCAAGAATAACTTCCATAACAAAAATCAGTCCGGTAATCGGAGCGTTAAAAATTGATGATATGGCTCCGGCAGCACCGCAACCCACCAAGGTTATCCTTTGTCTCTCATTCAAGGAAAGTAAACGGGCGATATTGGAGCCAATAGCAGCTCCGCTTACTACAACCGGCGCTTCCGGCCCTGCTGATCCACCAGTTCCTATAGTCAGGCAGCTTGAGACCAGCCGGGAGAAACTTGAGCGCAGGCGCAGAAAACCTCCGTATTTGGAGATAGATTTAATTACTTCCGGAACTCCGTGTCCCGGCTCTTCCCTGATAACTTTGTTTAAGAAAAGAGAAGACAAGGCTGCCCCTGCTGCAGGGAGAAGAAATATCCACCAGTAAGATCTATAGTGACTAAAAAACTCCAGCATGAATTCCAACGACCGGTTCAAAGCAAATGCCGCAATTCCGCTGAATACTCCAACAACCATGCCGGTAATTATAAGTAAAGGCCGGTCATCATGCCTTAATGCTTCCCATTTTAGCGGAGATTGTCGTGAGAATATGTTTCTCATTTATCGGTCTTTTCCAGGCGTTTTTCAAACGTGTCTATCTTTTCGTAAAATATTTCGGGTGTGGGTGAGCTGTTTAGAAAATTTATAAATGAATTATCCCTTAAGCAAAAAGATATGCGTGACAGAATATACAGATGAGATTTAACTGATGGACATACAATCAAAAACATTACTGTTACCGGTTTCCCGTCTATTGCGCTAAAATCAATTTTATTTTTTAAAAAACAGGTGCTGATAAACGCTTTAGTATCAGTACCTGTCATAGGGCTTCTTGGGTGAGGAATGGCAACACCTTTCCCGATACCTGTGGGAGTTAAATTCTCACGTTCAATCAGCTTATTATATAGTATTTCTTTGTCATACTCCGATATATCCGGGACAAGGGATACAGCATTTTTTAAAACTTCGTTAGCGCTATCTCCTGGGATATCATAGTGTAGTCCACCACGTTTCATCGCTAAAGTAAGTGCGTTTTTCTCTGATTTTTTTGTATCATTTCTGTTATGATCAGAAAGTGTGAAGTTGATATTGTGCTTTTGGGCCCATTTATCTAAAGCTTTTTCATCGAAGATGCAAAAACCTTCTGATTGCCTGACAGGAATCTTGCCCTGGCGAATCCATCGTTCTACGGTAGATTGTTGAATATTGAGACAAGCTGCAAATTCAACGGGTTTTAATTTCATTTACTTAAGCCTCGCATTGCTTAATTTGAACAAGGAATGCAGATTAATTTACTGTTTTCTTCTGGAACCATCTTAGTTTTCATGGTCATTTCACCACATATGGCACATGCTATGGAAGGTGCCAGAGGAGCATATGGCGGCATGAAAAATTTAATCTCTTTAGTATAAAAAACTTCATTAAACGGCCTTGAAAAAAGATCGACAGCTTTTAAATATTTCTGGCGGGCTTTTTGCCGTTCATTTGCTGTTCCGTCAGAAACCGCTTTTTCAAGCTTATTGAACTCATCTAAGTTTTTACCGCTGTAATTATATTCGGTTATTCTTGAGAATCGGAAAGCTTTTTCTTTAAAACGGTTTATAACAGTATATGCATTTTTCCCGTAATCTTTAATTATCAGATTACCTTTGCCTGCAGTTGTACCAATCATTACCTGAAGCCCGTCAACTGCGCATGAATCATTCTCACAAATGGCTACAACCTCTTCATCAATTGAGCGTTTAATATCAAGCAGCTTTATACTCTCTTTTGCGACAACATAACCGTAAACAAGACCTGGACAAAGATGCCCATGAAAATCAACACATTGCTTAAGATCAAAGGGTATTTCGGTTTCCGCTTTATCGGATTGTGATGTGTTTTCCATAAAAAAATCCCCTTATCAATAGAGCCAGTTTCAAAACGCCCCATTTTGGCCGATCTCTGCGTTGGGCTCAAATTTCAATCCTCGAAATACTCAATGTATTCCTGTGGTTGAAATTTTCGCCCGCCTTGAGCTTGACCAAACTGAAACGTTTTGAAAGTGGC
>JAHITX010000029.1 GCA_018817425.1 Pseudomonadota bacterium | reverse complement strand
GGCGGCATCAAAGTCTTGACAAGAAAACACCGGATATGGTTTATTGGGCGACATTTCCCAAGAGAGAGACAGCAGCTTGAATAAGCAGCTTACCCACTTAAAAAACAATTTTTGCTGTTCATACAATCCCGACCACCGCTTCCTGCTTAAAGAATTATTGATAAGTCAAACAAGTTTCTGGCTAATAGAGAATTATTTGCAAGAAAAATATAGGTACCCAGTATCAAAAGGTCCTATATTGAGTCTATGCGTTGACTGATAGGAAGATTGATCAGAACTATCGAGGAGATTGCTTCGATTTGCACAAAATGACACAATAAGAAGAAGGCTTATTGTAATATGATACAGGCTACAAAGAGATGATGGACAAATCTTAAAATGGGAGCAAACGCCAAATACTCATCAAGTCCGTTTTTGCTCAAAGGACCCGAATCGATCGAATCCTGTAACATTATCACTACCAAAAAACTTGAGAATTCCGACCCCGATCAAGGTTTCATGACTAAGAACGCCTGGAATAGACGACAATTGACGCTGCATAAAATCAGTCATACCCTGTGAGCTTTGAAACCAAGCCCAGACAATGATATCAAAGCGCCCTGTAATTATAGCAACATACCTAATTTGTTCATACCCTGCAAGTGCAGTTGCAACGGAGGGAGTTTGGGAAGGATCGACCCGTATCAAGATTACGACTTGAAACGAGTACCCTAACTTGCCTGGATCGGTGTGGCAAAACACTCTAAGAAGCCCCATATCTTTAAGCTTCTGCAATCTGCGGCTGACACTAAATCTATTGGCACCAAGTGTTTTGGCAAGATTAGTGCTCGATTCTCTTGGAGAGATTTTCAATTCTCTGATTAGAGACAGGTCAAACTCATCTAATATATAGTTAGAGTTTTTATTGGGAAAGACATTTGTTTCGTTTGGTGGATCGTCCCCCAAACGAGGAAGAGCTCTTTTAACCAAACTAAGTGGCAGCATTGATTCTACACTGGTCACTTTCAACTTTATGCCAATTTCGTTGGTGATGAATTGATGCAATTCCTCTACATCTTTAAAATTCGCCGCCATTATCACATCATAACGGCCGCTGGTTGATATGATGTTATGAACATTCTGAAACGAACTTAGATGTTTGGCCATAGTATCTACATCTCCGGGGCGGGCTTTGACAGCGATGTAAATAGGTATTCCATACCCTAAGTAATCCGAATTGGTCATGACGGACAAATGAATGGTACCACTATTCAGAAGGCTGGTTATCCTTCTGCGCACAGTTGTATCGCTCGTACCTATTTTTTGGGCCAGTTCGAGATAGGTCATTCTGCCATCAAATTCCATCTCTTTGATCAGCATCAAATCCAATTCATCGAGGGCCTCAGTTGAAATGTTAGCCAGCATATGCATCTCCTATCGATTATATAACCGCCTCTTTTTGTTTTGTCAATAATCGATGGAAGAGCTTAATCCGTGAATAGGCTTGCCTCTTCAGATTTAGCATGAATTAGATCATACTGCTCACCAACGCGGTGATAGCTGGATGAGCAAGAAGAAAAGGAAGATGTCCTTTTTATGAGTGGTGTACACCGGGAGTATAGAAGGGGAAGGTAACAGCGTGGGGCGGAGCGTCTTGTTTGTCAACATGCCTAACCAGCCCTTGCCTGCGCCACAGCCCGCAGCAATGCCGGACGAATATTGTGAATGAAGTCATCATAGTCACGTGCTGCCAGCGTTGACGCCTTGCCAAATATATTTTTTAACTTTTCTTCCTGCTGGTTGCTGCCTATGGTAATACAGAGGCAGCCAATCCCCTGACAGCGAATTTCCTCAATAGCCTTCTTTGTGTCCTCTTCGCCATACTCGCCTTCATAGCCATGATCGTAAGAAAAGCCGTCAGTAATTGTTATCAGGAGCTGATACGGCACCCCTGTTTCTTCTTCCTGTAGCTTCCGCGCTGCATGGCGCATGGCGCCTCCAGTACGTGTAAAACCGACCGGTTCAAGCATGGCGAACCGATTGCGAATGCGACTATCGATACAGCGCTCTTTAAACGCCTTCATCCGTACCAAACGCACCATGGTTCTGCCCCAGGAATGGAATGCATACAATGAGACCTGATCGCCAAGACCGTGAAGTGCCGTCATCAGGTGATATGCCAACTGCATCTGCTTGTGGTGAATCGACAAGCCGCCGGATTCCTCCATCTCGGCGGTAGAGCCCGATATGTCTAAAAGCAGCATCACCGCCAAATCCCTGCGCGTTTTCATGTTGTGAGCATAAACCCCCTCGTTGGGAGTTGTGCCACTTCTGCAATCAACAAAATAGTTTACCACGCGATCCAGGATATAGTCTTCTCCTTCAGCCTGATTGCGGTGCGTTTCAAAGCTTAAGCCCACGCCTGCAAGCTTCCTTTTTAATTCCATAGAAGGCGGCTGCAATATCTCGCTCATGATCGCACCCGACTCCGGTATTTCTCTTGAGGGATCAACCTCATCCACCACTACCCAATCCGCCCGGTATTTTCGTTTGGCATAGTCCCATTCCGGATAAATATGGCTGCCTGCTTCATTGCTGTCTTTTGTTACCACTACTTCAACACTCAAGTCTGATAACTGGCCGACAAATTTTGCCTTCTTCTTGCCCATGGAAACATTTCCCATCGGCAGTTCCACGCCACCTCCTGAACCGGGTTTCTTTTGGGGTTTCCCCCCGCCAGTGATACCGAGAAGCTTTGCAATAAAATCCGCCACCCGTCCTTTGGCGGCAAATATCTGCTTTTTTGAAAGCAGCTTTAGAATTATGGATTCTTGGGATTCTCCTTCTTCATCCTCGGTGAGAACGGCTGTGACCTTCTTCTGCAGTTTCAGCTCAGGAGCAGGAGCTTGTTCCGGAAGCGCGTTATTTAGCACCAGAAGGCACCGCAGCGTACCTAAAAATTCCGGGAATGCAGGAAAGTGCTCTTTACTGCTGGCCAAACTGTAGGATTGATCGGACGAGTCCGTAGTGAAAGGAAATTGCTTTATGGCGGCATTTTCACAAAAGGCTCTTGGCAAAATGTTTGCGTGCAGGCGCGTTGCCCGAACGATTTCGGCATAGAGATAACGATTGTGTATTTTACGTTTGCCCAGCAATTGCCGTACATGTTCTCTTTTCAGTGCGCCTACGCGAATCAACAGGGCTTGCGCAATAACATCAAATGCATGCTTTCGCGAAAATTCAAAGGCAGGCACATAAATGCAGCTATTGTCGGTGTATGCTTTATATTTTTTATCATCATGCCAATGGACAGGAATACTGCGCCCGCCCACGGCACCGGCAATCAGAGAATAGAAATGCTGCGTAAACTCTGCCGCCGCTTTAACTTTGCCTGTCATGAGATGTAGGTAGAAACAAGTTGCATTAAACTTCTGTCAATCAACGGATCGTCGCAAAGCGGACCTATCATGCCCGCTTTGACAGCTTCTTTAAGCGAGAGGCCGGCCCTTATTAAGTCGGCCGCTGCGATTACTGTACGGGTTGAGGACACCTCGGGCAATCCGGGTATATCCAACTCGCGAATGGCGCCGGCCAGGCGTACAAGGTCCTGGGCACTCGCCTCGTCAATCCCCGATTCCTTGATAACCACCTCTATCTCTATGTCCGCTGGTGGGAAAGCAAGCTCGATAGATATCATCCGCTGGCGTGTAGAAGGCTTCAAGTCCTTCAGGATACTTTGATAGCCGGGGTTATACGATACAACCATCATGAATTCAGGCGGCGCCGTCAACTGTTCACCGAGGCGATCAATAAACAATTCACGCCGATGATCGGTAAGCGCATGGATGGCAACCGTTGTATCGGCTCTGGCTTCAACGATCTCATCGAGATAGCAGATTCCCCCCATACGTACCGCACGGGTTAACGTTCCGTCCATCCACTGGGTATCGCCACCCTTTAACAAGTAGCGGCCAAGCAAATCTGCGGCGGTCAGGTCTTCATTACAGGATACTGTAATTAGAGGGCGCTTAAGCTCCGCTGCCATTGCTTCGACAAAGCGCGTCTTGCCACAGCCGGTAGGCCCCTTAAGCATTACCGCACGACGGCTTTGCCATGCGGCTCTGAAAACATCCTTCTCGTTGCGGACTTCTCTGTAATATGGAATATTGGTCATTCTGAAAACGTCCTTCTCGTTGCAGACTTCTCTGTGATATGGAATATTATTCATGTGGTGGATTCTCCAACGTCTATCTTCCCTTCGTTTTTTGGACCTGCTCTATTCAGGGGCACATGGTATTTCCAGCCCTTTCTTTAGCCTAGCTTGCCTATCTTTTCCAGTTCAGGTGCCAGATCTTCAATGCCCATATCTTTCAGATGTTCCATGGTAGGATAACCGGTTTCTCTGTTCCACCCCAACGCTTCATACCAATTTCCTACAGTGATCTTGAACTGCTCCATATCTATTCTGTTATACATAACCTTTTCCATTTCATCCCATTCCATTTTGGCAGTTCTTTCATTATTTCTGCACAATATAGCACGGGTTAATGTATTGATCCTTTCTCCTGCTTTATAGTACTCAGCTTCAGTTACTTCTACTCCTGTAACTGCAGAAAACAGCCTGGCTTCAAGACCTGTTGATTTTGTACCTTCACCAATCTCTTCATGATCCCACAGCCAGCCCATATATTTTCTCAGCGGAAACTGAAAGCAGACAGGCAGGCAGTCTATAAGGATTCCACGCATTGTTGCATCCTTAGCCCATTTTACAACAAAAGGGCTGCCGTATTTATCAGTCTCTTTCATAATATAATTAATGAAATCGTCGTGAATCCAGTCCGGCCATTTATTGTGATGCGGATCACGAGTATCGATCATCCAGCACAATGCTCCCGGAAGTGCAGCAATCGGACCAAAAGCATGATCTGCCAGAATACCTCTGGAAGCATATCCCCAGCCGCCAATCCCCGCGACAGGATACTTTACAGGTCTTGGAGCATCGCCTTCCCTGGCTGCTTCAAGCCCTTCATATTCAGGGTACCAGTATTTGTCCGGGCCAAGTTTTTCCACTGCCCTTCTCAACCCCTCGGCAAGCGTATCTCCAAAGCCCTTCCTATAAGCAATCATGTTTAACAGTTTGATCCACCATTCATTGTCCCGGACGTCTGTTGGCATACCCATCAGAGCTTCGGTATCAATTCCCAATTCTTTCGTATAATGCAGCCAGGGTACTATGCCGTAGTTAATTTCATGATGATTAAATCCTAATTGTTGGGCAAGCACATGGACTTCAAATCCTTTTTCAAAATTTCTTTCTCCTTCAAGCCTGTCGAAAAACTGCTCATATCGGGTGTGTACACAGCCGCTCATTCCTGTTATAAGTCCTATACGGGAAACTGCCGGTACATTTTTGAATTCAAAGAAACCGCAAGTTCCAAGACAACCGGTGGCGCAGGATTTACCTAAAACCGGATACGGCATATTATGAAAGCTGCCCATCCAATCTTTGGCATGATTATCAAACATGTCTTTTCCGCCTGTCCATTCTTTCCACCACGGATTATTAGGTTTATCTCCTAAATCAGCATATAGTAAAGGCCGTTTTCTTCTTTTCGGGTAAAATTCCAACGTTGCTTTAATAGCTGCTTCAGGATCTTTAACTTTTACCTGATGTTTTCCTCCCACAAGAACGATAGCCTTAAGCATCTTGGAACCTAATACTGCGCCCATTCCGCCCTGCCCTGTTGCATTATGCGCTCCGCAACCAACAATTGCATAACGGATAAGATTCTCACCAGCAGGACCAATTCCATAGATGTCGCAACGGTTTTTACCATGACGGTCTTGAAGTATTTGCTGCGAATCTATCAGTCCCAATCCCCAGAGACCTTTTGCCGATTCCAGTCTGGGTTTGCCATTTTTAATTACAAGATAACAGGGCTTTTCAGATTTTCCTTCAAGAATAATTCCATCATAACCGTTCCACTTGAGTCTTGCGGGAAAATGCCCACCTATTGATGTGTTGGTCATCTGCTCGGGATAGCTTTGGGGCGACATGCTCAGAAAATTAACTCTTCCTGAAGACGGGGTAAATGTCCCCGAAGCAACACCATTCATAATAAAAACTTTATTCTCAGGATCAAAAGCCTTGATTCCGGGTTTCATTTCCTCCCAGCACAATCTGAGCGCTATACCATAGCCACCTATGTATTTTGGAACATATTTCATTGTATCAACTGTAGAGAACTCACCTGTGGTGAGATTAACCCTTAATATCTGACCTGCCCACCCATATTGCTCACTCATGTTATCAACTCCTCAATTTATTTAAATTTCTTTAATGTAAGACACATGGTAGGACACATCTGAACACATACCGGACCATCTGCTCTGTCTTTACACAGATCGCATTTAACAGCTTTTTTCTTAACACTGTTATAGTTGATCCTCGGAGGTTCTACAGGACAGGCTCTTATACATGCTGCACATCCATTACACTTTTCTTCATCTATACATCTGGCACCTGTTTTCTCATCAATATACATTGCGTCTTCCGGACAGGCTGCAATACATGAGGGTGCTATGCACTGCTTGCAGCTATAAGCAAAGTACTCGCCACGGAAAGGATCTCTGGATTCCCAGATTCGGTTTAATTCAAGTCCGCAAGCTGCCTCATGCACTGCTGCACAATATAGCTCACAACTCCTGCAATCCTGACAAACCGACTCTTTGGGATCAACCATGGATATATAGCCTATCGCTTTTGGGTAGAGCACGTTTTTATCTTCTGAAACTTCAGTATTATTAGTTGCCACTAATATCCTCCTTTTCATGTTAAATTATCTGCCCGGCGGCCCTTCGGCCGCTTTCAGCGGCACCCTCGCCACCGGGAAATCCGGATGGACTATTGCCATCGCCAACACAATAGAGATTCTCGATTGAAGTGCGCTGACTGATCCGGTAACCAGGCCAGGAGCGGCCAGCCGGCCAGGCTCCGCTGAAGTTTTTCACCCGCTCCACTTCAGGCTCACAGTCATCCCAGTTGGGGAAAAACTCTTTGGCCTCTTTCAGAAAGGCTTCATACTCTTCAGCAGGATCGTAGGACAGGTTATCTGTTGGGACAAGCCAGCCATGCAACAGATACTTTCCCTTGGGCGCCCAATGATCCCAGAGACCACCTAAGACGAACCAGACCGATACCCGCATCCCTGGATCTGCTGTAAACATCATGCCGGCAAAATCGAGCAGGGGTTTGGTAGTTGTCACCTCAAATACAATGCCGCAACAGGGTCTGATTTTCTCCTCAACCTCCTTGAGATAGCTTAGTTCGAAATTCTTTCTGCCGGCCAGTTCAATGGTCTTTACCGGACCGGCATTGCTAATCACCACTTTAGCTTCTATCTCCATCCTTTTGCCGTTTTTCTCGGCTACAACTCCAGTGACCACCCCATCCTTTACCCTGATTTCGGTCACATTACATTCGGTAAGCACATCCCCCTTGTGTCGCTTGATCACAGTCTCCAGAGACTTTATCACTTCAATGAGGCCGTCTTTGACTACAAGAGGTGGCTTGGCAAGCGTCCCCGATGTCTTCATCTCCCTGATAAACTCGCCGGCCTTGATCTCATTAAGATTGATTCCGCTCGACGACGAGACGATGCGATTGAATAAGGCGATAATGCTTCTGTTTTTGGTATACTGCCCCAGCCATTCTTCGGCGGTGATTGCGTCGGACGGTTCGCGCCACATAACAGCCGATTGCAACGCAAGCATTACGCGCATTTTCTCTTTTTCATCCGAACCGGCAAGATCAAGCAAGGGCTTGATGTCATGCATCCTGTCCACTTCAATATCCAGTGTTTTCCCACCCAGGCAAAATCTGGTCTTGGTAAGGGCTTTCGTCTCGAACTTCGGTGCATCCACCTCCTGCAAAGTCTGCCAGACCGGTCCGCCCTCACCCCAGAGGATGACCGCTGACCCATGGTGGACCACCTGGCCTTCTATAATTACCGAAGTGTAACGACCCCCAGAAATGGGCATCTTTTCTAAAACAATCACCCGCCGGCCGGCATGAGCTAACTTGGCCGCAGCACACATTCCGCCGATACCGGACCCTATTACTGCAACATCATATTGCATTTATCTGCTCTCCTAATTTTCCACGATGGCGTCAATCGGGCAGTAGTTCAAACACAGCAGGCACTCAATGCAGCAATCCTGATCTAATTCAGTGACAAAGAATTTGCTGACCTTGAGTGCGTACTCCTGGCATAACAAATTGCAAAAACCACAACCGACACAAACTTTCTTGTCAATAACGATCGTCATTTACCCCTCCACGAGTCAGGCACCGGCAGTACCCATAAGCGCTAAGTTATTTTATTAAGTTTACCTATAAAAACGAATATCGAATATTGAACAAGGAATTGCGAATTATGAATATGTATTTTATTCTTACTCTTTGCAGTTTTAATGCTTTTAACAAATATTGATATTAGTTCATCATTCAAACGATCTTCGATATCATACCGTTTATATTCCTTCGATCTTCATTCCCCCTTAGAAAAGGGGGATTAAGGGGGTTGTTTCCTTGTTCTATATTCAATATTCAAATTACTTTCATATAGTTGATATATATTAATTAACTTAGCGCTTATGCCGGCAAAGCCGGGGCCTCGCCTTATGCCTCAAAGCCTTAACACGTTGCGGCCGGCAGTGGTATTGCGCACCAGCCGTGCTCAACATAAGTACGCATACCCTTAAGCGGAATTTTTCGGCCATCAGGAAATGAAAACTGCCCCTTACTATGGGAGTGCAGCCCATAGTGAATAGTGGCGCCGGATTCGCTCAGATAGCTGTAGAACGTACGGGACGCAGCCTCGATATCCAGGTCGATGACGCCGTTGCCTGATTCCATGTTGAAGTGCCACTTGACGGGAACCTGCATCCTGGTCTGGGGATCGATCCACCATTGTTTTGCGTCCATTTTGATATTGCTTTTGCCGTTTTCGGCAAACTCGACTTCCTTGCCGTCCACGGTCACATGACTAAAGGTTTTCCCCATTGACGGATAGGAATAAATGAAGATGCGGACAGTTTCGCTTGCCCACCATACCCAATAGTAAGTTTCCCCCCTGAGAACCTTGGCCAGGTCCCATGCCGGCTGGATAAATTTTTCCTGGCAGCCGAAGGATTTTTCCTTTCTCAGCGTGTAGGTCTTGCCTTGCGCCTTGATGGTGCCCTCGGCGCACAGCGGCGCCTCGTAACCCGCGAGGCCATTGGTGGCAAGCTCGGCATATTTGCCCTTATGGCAGGCGACGTCGCCAAGACCGCTCAAGTGCAGGTCAAATTCGATGCCCATGTGCTCACCCTTTATCTCCCAGAGGGGAGGGTGACATACGAACTGATAATTGCCGAGCGACCAAATGACTTCTTTTTCCGTCTTGACGACTTTGCCGCCGGTCCATGCATCCGTTGCCCAGGTGCGATTGCCGATGAAGTCATTGTTGTGCATTCCACCGGCATGTCCCTTGGGCGCGATCAGGAAAGTGGTTTGTCCCTTAAATACATCCTCAACCTGCCAGGGGCCGTTCTTGCCGCCACCGACGCGGAAAATACAGGTTACCAGAGAAACCTCCTCCCCCTCCTCGGACTCTCCCATGACCAAGAAGCCGTTGTTTTCCATATAGAAAAGCCCCTTTGGCAGGCTTTCCTTGTAACTGAGTTGGTCCACCAGCATGACGTTCGTCCAGGCTTCATTTTCTATTGTCATATTTATACTTCCTTTTGACGTTGATGAAGCGGCTACCAAATTACCAGTTAGGGTAAATTCGGTTGTCGTCCTTCAATGCATAATAACGTGTTGCATCTGTCTTCACTGTAGCCAAGAAACTTGCTATTAAATGGGCGATACTTTCGATACTTACCGTCGGTTAACTCCGGATTTTTCTTGCCGTCGTCCCTACGGAGAGCTTTCCCGACAGAAGGTTCAAAAAATCTGGAATTCCAGGTTTCCTCCGGCACGATCTCTCCGGCCGGCCGGGTGGTCACCCATGCCTGCTGTGTTAGCGGCACTCCAGGGCCAGGGCACAGGCGGTCAGTACCGGGACCGCATAAGCCATCTGTGAGGTACGGACGCGACACAACGTCTGACGGCCACTCACCCGGATTTGAACCCATGGTGAGGGCAACCGGGATGTTGTAGCAGGTGAGAAAAATCGTCTGGCAGACGCCGATGAGGGCCAGACAACGCACCACCTGCTTTTTCAGATCACTGATGACCATTGAGTTGATCCCGCGCTCGACTAACGTCTCCCCCTTGTCGTTCTTGAAGTAGCGTAGTGCCAGGACCGGGATGTTCAGACATGCAATCCAGATCATCTCGATTAACGGGAACTTTTCGTAGGTGTCGGGGAAGAACGAGATTTTCCCTCCGGCCATCGTATATAAACCCAGGGTTTGGAATGTTCCCTCGATCACAAGATCATAGAGCATCATGAATGGAAAAATGAATATTATCAGCTTGACCGGTCCCCAGTTCCATCGTTTCCGGGCAAAGTTCATGAGGCCGCTGCCGATGAAACAGAAGGTGAAGAGGCCGAGCGGGTACTCGGTAATGTGAAACAGGTACGCATACGGCACTACCGCACCGGGCCTGCCGAACCCCAGCCAGCCGGGGATTTCGTTATAGAACGACCCCATGTTCAACATGTACGAGTTGACTGTGTACCAGATCCCTAAGTAGTTCGAGCCTGCGTCCTGCAAAGAAAAGAGCACAAACGCGATGAGCAGCAGGCCATCAAGAGGAACGTTACGCGTTTTTTTATACGGCCTGTAGATCATGAAGTAACCACCGAGTGCGAGAAGCGGTAAACTAAGGATTTGCCAGGTGTCCATGATGATTTTCGACCAGCCAGCCGGGTCGACCGGTCCGACCGGAACGGAAACAAAGTACGGCCCGGTCACCCAGCGGATCAGTATATAGGCCCAGAACACCAGCCAGGCACCACCGATCCATGCCCACCACACGACTGCCGGCCGCGACTTGGGTATGGCCGGAACGTCATATTTTTCTGCCATAATAATGTACTCCTTTCTACTATGTTAAAGTACAAAAAATTACCGGCCAGCCAGCCCATAAGGCACGGACGACCGGTATTTGTTACTGTGCAATTCCATCCTATTTAGACAACTGCATGAAGTTTTGTTTGGTAAAAAAGTCAGGATCTATTTTTGAAGCAGGCATAAATAATCTGGATTCAGAATACGGTATCGTGCCGGAAACTGATGCATGATGTACTACTTCGTCTATATTCCACGAAACATCATATTGAACTCCAATATTGTTTTGCCCGCTTGGAGATTCATTGTAGTGACGAAAATTACATTTCCATGTCCTGAATTTGCCGGATTTATCATATACCTCCTTATACCAAATGCCATAGGTTTCCTGATCAACATAACCTATATGCAATCCCCAGCTATAATACGGATCTTTAGGCATTTGTTCTATAACCCAGACCTTT
>JAHITX010000028.1 GCA_018817425.1 Pseudomonadota bacterium | reverse complement strand
GAGATGATAATGCCCGGAGACAATGTAGCGATATCGGCGGAGCTGATAACTCCTATAGCAATGGAGACCGAGCTTCGGTTTGCGATAAGGGAAGGCGGACGGACGGTCGGTGCAGGAGTTGTAAGCAATATTATAGGATAACGGCTAAGGAGTTGGCAGGTGAGAGTAATTATATCAATGTCATGTAGTGAATGTAAAAGAAAAAATTACACTACTACAAAAAACAAAAGAACAACACCGGATAAGCTTGAATTTAGCAAATACTGTAGGTTTTGCAGAAAACATACCACTCATAAAGAAACAAAATAGCCATTTTGTATTTTAGTAGGTATTTTGAGCAAAGGATATATACACTTTTTATAATTTATATACAGGCCAGTAGCTCTAACGGCAGAGCATCGGACTCCAAATCCGGGTGTTGGGGGTTCAAATCCCTCCTGGCCTGCCAAATATTTTATGAATGGATAAATATTGAAGGACTAATAAAAATCCCAACAGGTCGATGACTTTTAACCATGGCCTGGGTTGAGTGTTGCTTACTTCAAATGATGGCAGAGTGGAAAATATTTTCAGTTGAATGAAAAGCTGGTTTTAATTTTAGGTTAATAAGGTTTTATTGGATCTTAACCAGAGATTTTGGTTTGGATATAGCAATACAGGGATATTATGGCACGACTACTGAGAAAAAAGACCTCAAACAATAAAAAAAAATTAAAACAAAGTGATGATACGCCGGATACTACTCAGAATGCAGGTAAGGTTTTAAAGAAAATTATTCCGGTTGCAGGAATTGTAGCAGAAACGAAGAAGATAAATATATTTCCGCAAAAAAAAACTTTAGCCGGGGCTAAAACACTAACAGGTAAAGAAGCAAACAATCGTATTGAGAAAATATTACAATTTTTAAGAGAAGTTAAAATTGAACTTAAAAAAATTACATGGCCTACCAGAAAACAAACAATTTCTTCGACGGTAGTTGTCATTATCCTGGTTGTGATAGTTTCGTTTTTTCTAAGTGTGGTTGATATGGGTCTGTCAAGTCTTATCCATATAGTTCTTCAAAAATAATGAGGGGAAGAGAGTGGCTCTTAAGTGGTATATATTGCATGTATATTCTGGGTTCGAAGACAAAGTAAAAACTGCACTTGAAGAAAAGATAGCTACTTATAATCGTTCTGATAAGTTCGGAGAAGTGTTGGTTCCCACAGAGCAGGTTGTGGAACTTGTTAAAGGAAAAAGAAAAACTTCCACCAGAAAATTTTATCCAGGGTATGTTTTGGTGCAAATGGAGCTTGATGATGAAGTCTGGCATATAGTTAATGATACTGCTAAAGTAAGCGGCTTTCTCGGAGGAAGAGAAAAGCCAACCCCCATTTCAGATGAAGAGGCAGCGCAGATTTTAAACCGGATGGAGGCAGGAAAATTAAAGCCCAAACCGAAATATTATTTTGAAGCCGGAGATGAAATAAGGGTAGTAGACGGACCTTTTACGAATTTTAATGGTGTTGTTGAGGAAGTTAACCCGGAGAAGGGGAAGATAAAAGTACTTGTCAGTATATTCGGACGCTCGACCCCGGTAGAATTAGAATTCGTACAGGTAACAAAGATATAGCATCAGGAGTGAAAAGAAAGAAATGGCAAAAAAGGTTATGGCAATGATTAAATTGCAGGTTGTGGCCGGAAAAGCGAATCCGTCTCCACCTATAGGTCCTGCTCTCGGGCAGCATGGTGTGAATATAATGGAGTTTTGTAAGGCTTTTAATGCCAGGACCGCTGATGATGAGGGAATGGTAATACCAGTTGTTATTACTGTTTATCAGGACAGATCATTTACTTTTATTACAAAAACGCCGCCTGCTTCAATACTTTTGAAAAAAGCGGCAAAGATAGCAAAAGGATCCAGTGACCCGAAGAGAGTTAAAGTGGCTAAAGTCACACGGGAACAGGTGGAGGAAATTGCTAAGCAGAAAATGGTCGATCTTAACGCCAATGATACGGCTGCAGCAGTTAAAATTATTGCAGGAACAGCCAGAAGCATGGGGATAGAAATTGGTTAAAGATAAAAAGGAGTTAATAAAGCGAAATGCCTAAGCATGGTAAGAAATATAATGAAGCTAAAGCAAAGGCTAATGCCGAGGCAAAAAATGACATTGCTGCTGCTGTTAAGGCAGCAATTGATTCATCTTATGTAAAATTTGATGAAACAGTTGATGTTGCCGTACGTCTTGGTGTTGATCCTAGACATGCAGATCAGATGGTAAGAGGAGCTGTTGTCTTGCCGAACGGAATAGGCAAAGAAGTTAAGGTTCTTGTCTTTACCAAAGGAGAAAAAGAAAAAGAAGCCCTAGATGCCGGTGCCGATTTTGTCGGGAATGATGATCTTATTGAAAAGATCCAAGGTGGTTGGTTGGGTTTTGATAAAGCAATTGCCACACCGGATATGATGGGTTCTGTCGGAAAGATTGGAAAGCTTCTTGGGCCAAGGGGGCTTATGCCAAATGCTAAAACAGGGTCTGTCACTTTTGATGTAGCTAGAGCTGTAAATGAATTAAAAGCTGGAAAGGTGGATTTTAGGGTAGAAAAAGCCGGAATAGTACACGTTCCCATGGGCAAGGTTTCATTCGGTGTGGAGAAACTAGTTCAAAACATGTCGGCTTTCCTTGAAACCATAATGCGGCTTAAACCATCAGGCAGTAAAGGTACATATTTAAAAGGGATGGCTATCTCCACAACAATGGGGCCGGGGATTAGAATTGATCTGTCCTTGATTCGAGAAATTATAAAATAATTTCTTTCTTTAAGATATTTTATTCTCAGGATCCGGTGGATATTTTACCTGTCAAATCGTTATATTATTTAATAATGATAGGAATTTAACTTATATAGTCCCGTTGCAAATTAACTTGTAACGGGATATGCTTTTAGTAAACCAAATGATATAATAAATAAAATTATAAGGTAAATACAATTCTGTCAAAGACCGTAGGCGTATAATTTAATGCTTAAGCGGGATTTCCGGCCTACCGAGACGGATTAAGGATGCATGTGTGATAAAAAGCTTTTGTTTTTATGATACAAAATTATTGCAATTTCCTGTTTCCGCTGATCGGCTATAGACCTCCGGTTTATACAGATTTGGAAAGGAGGCGTTATTATTTATGAATCTTGAAGAAAAGAAAAAGATTGCAGAGAACTTTCATGAGAAATTATCCAGAGCTAAAGTGGTAATTTTAACTGATTATAAAGGTCTCAATGTTGAAGCAATAAGCGATTTGCGGAAAAAGTTAAGGGAATTTCAAATAGAATACAGAGTAGTAAAAAATTCTCTTCTTGAGAGAGCATCTGAAAATACCGGTGCGGTTTTGATTAAAGACAGTTTCAAGGGTCCTACCGCGGTTGCTTTAAGCTACGATGATCCTGTAGCTCCTGCAAAGATACTTATAAAATTTGCTGAAACCAATAAGAACCTGACTATTAAAGCTGGTTTATTAGACGGGAAAGCGCTTGATTTTAATGCAATTAAGGCATTATCAACCATGCCACCCCGGGAAGTGCTTTTAGCTCAATTGCTTTCGGCGATGAATGGTGTGCCGACAGCATTTGTCAGGACACTTTGCGAAATACCAAAGCAGTTTTTATATGCTTTACAGGCGATTAAAGAACAGAAAGAAGCGGCTTGATTACTATTTTGGGATAAGCCGGAAGATAAAAGATTCATTATGTTATCGTAAATAATTCCTGCAGCTTGCTGCGGAGGATTTTGAATAATTTGGAGGAATAATTAAAATGTCAGATATTACTAAAGAAGATGTTATTGAATTTATAGCTAGCATGTCAGTTCTCGATTTGTCCGAGCTTATTAAGGAGTTGGAAGAAAAGTTCGGCGTATCTGCGGCAGCTCCTGTGGCAATGGTAGCCGCAGCTGGTCCGGCTGCAGCTGAATCTCAAGCCGAAGAGCAGACAGAATTTTCTGTTATTCTGACTTCGCATGGTGACAAAAAGATTCAGATCATCAAAGAAGTAAGAGCAATTACAGGTCTTGGCCTAAAAGAGGCAAAAACTCTTGTTGATGAAATTCCAAAAGCAGTAAAAGAGGGTATATCAAAAGAAGAGGCGGACAAGATCAAAGCACAGCTTGAAGAATCCGGCGCCCAGGTCGAAATAAAATAACCGAAAGAACTATTTTTATAATTCCGCTATATAGTAATTGTATTTGAGGGGTTTGTAAAAAGCCCCTCATCTAAAAGGGAGATGCAATGTCGGAAAGGCTTTTGGCAAAAAAAAGGCTAAGAAAAAATTTCGGTCAGATCCAAAGAATTGTTGAAATACCTGATCTGATAGGGATGCAGCTGGAATCATATAAACGTTTATTGCAAATGGATGTTGCTCCTGAAAAACGGGAAGATATCGGGCTTCAGGCAGTATTTAAATCGGTGTTCCCAATAAAAGATTATACAGGGAGCGCTTCTCTTGAGTATGTATCCTATAGATTCGGAGAGATAAAACATGGTGTTGGGGAATGCATACACAGAGGTATGACTTATGAAATAGCTGTACGCATAACCGTAAGGCTTGTTGTTTATGATGTTGACAAGGAAACCGGTATTTCAAGTATTCGTGACATAAAAGAGCAGGAGATTTATTTTGGAACGGTTCCCCTTATGACAAATAAAGGCACTTTTATTGTCAATGGGACCGAAAGGGTTGTTGTTGGACAGCTTCACAGATCGTCCGGGGTGTTTTTTGACCATGATAAGGGGAAAACCCATTCAAGCGGCAAAATTATTTACAGTTCGAGAATAATACCTGTGCGCGGGTCATGGATAGATCTTGAGATTGATCCAAAAGATATAGTCTATATAAGAATAGACAGAAGACGCAAGTTTCCTATCACGATTTTCTTTAAAGCATTTGGATATACGCCTGAAGATCTTCTCTCATATTTTTATAAGAGTGAGAAGATAATCATACGTGGAAAAAGCTTATATAAAGAACTTAGAGAAGATTTATGCAAAGATCAGAAATTTACACGTGATATTAAAGATCCGGAAACTGGTGAAATACTAGCTAAAAAAGGTCGCCCATATACTCCAAAGCTTATAAAGAAGCTGATATCATCCAAAATGGGTACAATACCAATAAATATTGAAGATATTATTGAAAGAGCCTTTGCATATACTATTTATGAACCTGGAACGAATAAGCCTATAGTCAAGGCAAATGATACGGTCACTGAAAAGTTGATCTCAAAACTGAATGATGCCGGTATCAATGAATTCGGGACACTATTTTCTGATGTTATGTCGAGCAGCGACTCAATAAGAAAAACTTTGGCTGTAGATAAAGTAAGTTCAAAAGAAGAAGCGCTTGTTGAAATATACAGGAGGCTTAGGCCCGGCAATCCGGTAACACCCGAGGTTGCTCAGAATTTTATCGACAATTTATTTTTTAAAACAGCATATTATGATCTTTCGAGTGTAGGAAGAGTAAAAATAAACCAGCGTTTAGGTATTGAATCTTACCCAGATCTAAAGATCTTAAGAAAAGAAGATATTCTTCTTACAGCAAAAACTTTAATAGAATTAAGAGATTCACAAGGAATTGTTGATGATATCGACCATCTTGGTA
The DNA here is from genome assembly GCA_018817425.1 of Pseudomonadota bacterium. NCBI lineage: Bacteria > Pseudomonadati > Pseudomonadota > Pseudomonadota bacterium. Next base: position 2,005 of record JAHITX010000028.1, on the reverse strand, counting down.
ACCGCCGGATTAGAGCGGTAGGTGAGCTTCTAGAAAATCAATACCGTATCGGTTTGGTACGTATGGAAAGAGCTATAAAAGAGAGAATGAGCTTACAAGAAGTTGATACCCTTATGCCTCATGATCTTATCAATCCCAAGCCTGTAGCTGCGATTGTTAAAGAGTTTTTTGGCACAAGCCAGTTAAGCCAGTTTATGGATCAGACGAACCCACTTTCCGAGACTACCCACAAGAGAAGATTAAGCGCACTTGGCCCAGGGGGATTAACACGTGAACGGGCCGGATTTGAGGTAAGAGATGTTCATCCTTCCCACTACGGGCGTATATGCCCGATTGAAACACCGGAAGGTCCTAATATTGGACTTATTGTTTCGTTGAGTACTTATGCTCGTGTTAATGATTATGGATTTATCGAAACTCCTTACAGGGTGGTTAATGATGGCACAGTAACAAATGAAGTTAAATTTCTTGATGCATTTGAAGAAAAGGATTTGCCTATTGCACAGGCGAAAGCACCCATGGATGAAAAAGGTAACTATATAAATCCACTTGTTACGTCCCGCGTGGCAGGTGAAACCATGATGGTTAATAAAGAAGATGTTGCACTTATGGATGTTTCCCCGAATCAGCTTGTAAGTGTTTCCGCTTCCTTGATCCCTTTTCTTGAAAATGATGATGCAAACAGGGCTTTAATGGGTTCAAACATGCAACGGCAGGCTGTTCCGCTTATGGTTAGTGAAGCCCCTCTTGTCGGGACCGGTATAGAAGGAGTTGTAGCTAAAGACTCCGGTGTTACAGTAGTTGCCGAGCGCGACGGAGTGGTTGAATCTGTGGATGCATGTCGGATAATCCTTTCTCATGATCCTTCGGAGAAAGGGTATGACAGGCATGTTACTATTAATAATCTGTCAAAATATATGCGTTCAAACCAGAATACGTGTTTTAATCACCGACCAATTGTTGAAAAAGGTCAGCGCGTGGAAGCCGGAGAAATAATTGCCGATGGGCCTGCTACGGAAAAAGGAGAACTTTCTCTGGGTAAAAACGTTACTGTAGCCTTTATGCCTTGGGGTGGATTTAATTTTGAGGATTCAATTCTTGTTAGCGAAAGACTAGTAAAAGATGGTGTTTACACCTCTGTCCATATTGAAGAATTTGAAATAGTAGCGAGAGATACAAAACTTGGTAAGGAAGATATTACTCGTGATATCCCAAATGTGGGCGATGAAGCTTTGAAAGACCTTGATGAAAGCGGTATCATAAGGCTTGGAGCCGAAGTTAAACCTGGTGATATCCTGGTTGGAAAGATTACTCCCAAAGGCGAAACTCAGCTTTCTCCTGAAGAAAAGCTTCTTCGTGCTATATTTGGAGAAAAAGCTGGAGATGTAAAAGATACTTCCTTAAGAGTTCCCCCCGGAGTTGAAGGAACTGTTATTGATGCAAAGGTTTTTTCAAGACGTGGAATAGATAAGGATGAACGCACATATTTTATAGAAGAGACTGAAATAAAAGTGTTGGAGAGAAACCGTGATGATGAACTTTCGGTTATTGAAGATATAGCACGTGTTCAGATTATTGAGATTTTAGACGGCCAGATATGCAATACCCCGGTCAAAAAGGGTAAAAAAGCTTTGATTGCAAAGGGTGACAAAATAGATGCAGAAATGCTTGCTGACATTCCTGTGGCTCAGCTTGAAGGTATTGTTTTAAAGGATGCCGCTGTTACAGAACAGATTCACGATCTTCTTGAACAATACAGATCTCAGCGTACCCTTTGCCGGGAGGGTTTTGAAAAAACCATCAGCAGATACGAAAAGGGTGATGATCTTCCACCGGGTGTTATAAAGATGGTTAAGATATATATTGCCATGAAAAGAAAACTTTCGGTCGGTGATAAAATGGCTGGCCGGCATGGTAATAAAGGAGTAGTTTCAAGGATTTTGCCACAGGAAGATATGCCATATTTTGAAGACGGAACTCCGGTTGATATGGTTTTAAATCCACT
>JAHITX010000027.1 GCA_018817425.1 Pseudomonadota bacterium | reverse complement strand
TTATAGACATAGAATTCTTTTTCGACCTTGATCCTGATGGGTGACTGGAGCGGATCGGATCAAACCGACTCTAACCATAACAAAGAAATGTCGTATGCGGGGCGGGAGACAAAACGGTGTCCGAGTGAGTGCAGACTGACACGTCATTTAAAAAAGAGACCATCTTTTTTAATAGGGGGGTGTTTTTTCTCTTGACGAACCCTTTAATGGGTGACCCCGATAGCACTGTAAAAGACTGACTTCCCGGCATAAATCTAAGCGCCGGTTACTTTTAAGTGTTTCAAAAAAATGACTTTGCTTTATTAAGGTTTTGCCTGAAACAAACAGTTTTTGAAGAAATGCCCTTCCACTAGGCTCTTGAGACAATATCCTCAATAACCCTGTTTCTATCCATTCCTGATCGGACAGGCTGTTACATTCTCGTTTGTGATTGCATTGTTGAACTAAGCCTTTTAAAGGCTGGGTCAACTTCCCGAATACTGTTTTTGATGTGTGAGTTATAGTAGTCATGAAAAAATTGTTTATGACCCACACAAAAGTCAAGCATCAATTGCTCTATTTTCTAATACCATGCCGCTTTATTTAAAAATTATCTCTTTTTCTACCTCTTGTTTTAGCACTTCTCTAAATGTCTGGTAGAGCCTTTAAATGCATTAATTTTACATATTTTTGTTTGAAATTTTGGACACCGTTGTTCTTTTGTTGGCATTGTATTTAGCCTGGCCCCTTTTCCTGTTTTTACACTAACTGGTACGTCCCAAAATTTCACTGTGGCCTTTTTGCTGTATTAGGTTTGAAGAATAAATCTATTTTCTCTTGGTCATCATTGTTTTGTCCGATAATTAATGATCGAAATCTCTTTTCGCCAGTAGTTTTCGACTGAAGTAGAACTTTTACCTCATTCATCGGAAGTAATTCTCCATTTGTCTGGAACCAAGAAGGTATTATTTTCTTCACAACTGCAGTGTCCCAATTCTCACCTTCAACTTTAATTGCTTTAGATATTTTATCGCGCAATATTCTTTTATGACTATATAAATCTGTTGTTAATTTGTTGCTTGTTGTCTTACCATCATTTAACGGTGTCCAATTCTTATGTTTGAATACAACAATTTCCAATGTGTCTGGAATCACACTAACAACAATCATTGAGTTCAATACCGGATTTCCTTTATAGCTCCGTCTAAATATGACATCTTGTCGCAGTAGAAACGTACGGGAAACACTCTCTTTACCAGAATCTTCGTCAAGTTTCTTATTTAATACAACTATATAATCGATTTTGTCATGTTTCGTCTCTATGACAAAATTATTATCTATTAGAAATTGCCTTGCTTTCTCAATGAGTTTATCTTCGTTCCTAATTCTTGACACTTCCTTTGCATCCTTAAATTTCCAAAAACTATAATTTGAGTCAGATTCTCTGTAAATAGTTTTGAAGTGTCTATTAAAAGCCAATGTTCTACCTGGCATGTTCTTTAATGACTGGTTGAGATAATCTTTACTGCCAGGAGAGAGATTTAACCTTTCATTTAAGGAGCGAATCCGATCTGACACGTGTAATTGTTTATAAGTAGTTCGATTATATTTTCTACTAAAACGCTTATCGGACTTTTCAATATCCATTGACATTGATGCCCATCTGCGGAAAAGTTTTTTAAAATCCTCTTTATTTTGTAATTGGACGCTTGATCTATTTACATCTTTATGCTCAATAAGTTTATCCATATCAATCGCATAAACGACATCGAGCGCTCGAGCATCATGAATGCTTGAGGCAATCAGAATCAAACTCATCATTAATAATTTGAACATCATAATCAATTCTCTTATTCCATATAAATTGCATCTAACAGGTACTCAGGGTCTCCATATTGATAATCACGTCCTATTACATCGATATACGTTACATCGTACCTATGGGGTCTAGTGTAAAATATCGCTGCTTTATTATCTGACCATCCATTTAAAATCATGCCATCCTCTACCGCTTCATACCAGGCATCCACTACTGTAAAACCATCTTTGAGGTTTTCAGCGAACTCATCCGCTGTCCACCCACCCGCTCCGATTCCGTTTCCGTGTGTCGTACGAAATCCCATGGCAATACGCAAACCAGAAAAAGGCTTGGGATCATTCTTTGTTAATTCATATTTGCGCCAACGAGAACGCCAATTATTATCCATTTCTAGAACACTACAGCTATGGAATACAATATATTCAAGATCACCGACTGTATTTCTATTCGGATTAGTTGCAAAACTGCCTAAGGCTATATTTTCCAAAGAACACTTCTCACCACCACTGAGGGTGATAGAAGAAGCTGAACCGTGGCCAGCCACATAAACAAGGTCAACACTATTGGCAAATCTATCACTTTCCGCTTTAAAAAAACGACATTCAGCCCAATAATATTGCGAATTACTCCAGACGGGGTATATAGCGGACTCAGTACTGCCAAATTCATCTACAAACTCATGAACATAACCAACAAATCTATCTTCTTCATCTGATACATAACCGGCAAATTCTTTATCTACATCTTCATATACTGGTTCCTGAATGCCACGAACGATCCTATAGCGAAAGGTATTTCTTCCGGGTGGGTTGTCGTATGCCATGAGTACCATATCAAGCCGAGGGTCAGGACTTACCCCTATAGTCCGATCAAGATCAATAAGATCCATACCGGCCCCTTGTGCCTCATCACCCACACCAGGAACATGATAGATTGGCGTACAGGGCTTTGATTTAAGCTCACCATTCTCCATATAGTTATCCCAACATATTTTAAATCTAAATTCATTAGCTCCTGGTGGATTCGCATATACCATCTTTATCTGATCTAATTCTGAATTATCATTAATTATATAAAAATCCAAACTTGAACCTTGTACATGATCAGCAAAATCAGGAGTACCTATTGTTCCTAATAGACCTGTAAAATGCCTTTTTGACCATTCAAGTCCAGTAGAATTACCGACATAATTCCAACCAATTTTAAAACTAATTAAATTTATGTAATCAGCTTTGTCATATGTGGTCAATACTATTTCCGTTATTTGATTGTTATCAATGTTCACCAACGCGACATCAGCAGCCTCCCCCTCCCAGTTTCCAAAACCATCAGTATGGAAAATATCGGAATATGAAGCCGGATTGCCATTCTCATCAAAGTTCCAGGCAATTCTATATCGAAATTCGTTTTCTCCTGGTGGATTGTCAAAAGCCATAACGACCATATCTGGCCGCGAATTATTATCTATATATCCAATTGCAATACCCGCACCTTGTGCTTCGTCACCTACGCCTGGTATTACTTTTACATTAGACCATTGGGCTGCATGCCCATATATATCAAGATTCCATCCGATTCTGTACCGGAACTCATTTGGGCCAGGTGGATTATCATAGGCCATTAAAATCATTTCTGGTCGAGGATTTGCATCCAGGTGAATGAATGCAACATCAGCCCCTTGTGCTTCATCTCCTACTCCATCCACGTATATTATTTCTGAGTAATTCTTGAGATATACATCTGTACCCAAATGGGAGGGAGCAGAAAGAGCATCTTGAGGCAGTAGGAAGAAAAAAAAATATAATAAACAACCAAATAACCTTTCTTGTTTAGTCATGATTCATTTCCTTTAAAATCAAAAACTTTCTTTTGTACATTTATGATCTCTATGTTTGCTCCCGTGCCTCAACGAATTAATCAGACCATTCCTGAGAGTCAACTTGAACTGCGCTTATCCTTGCCATCACCATTATAATAACCGGCTGCTGCACTGATGGTGGTTTAACTATGCTCTTTGCCACGGAGCTTTGGGAAACGAACTATCGAGGGCGATATGCAGTCCGGTTTATAAATTTGTGTACGCCCGGCATGGGCGTGAATTTATGGGGTGTAAGTTATATATTAAAATAACAATAGAACATATCCCCACACGTAGTATAAAAATAATTTATTATCGCGCAGATAAACAAATAACCTCCTGATAAGATAAATACG
>JAHITX010000026.1 GCA_018817425.1 Pseudomonadota bacterium | reverse complement strand
TAAAACTGGCCTGGTTCAGCGGTCTGGATCTCTTGGGTGATAAAAAAGCCATCTTTGCCGGTGCGCGTGCTATGACCATAATAAGTGAAGGTAAGAAGATAACACTGATGGGATATTTACCAAATTTACAGAAAAAGTAAATGCAGGTAAAAGTGATACAGTAAAATATTTATTTGCGAATTGTTGCCGTTCGTTTTTCTTCAGCAACAATTCGCTGTATTGTAATAGGCTCTGAAGCAAATCAGAATTGCTGATATGATTCTATCTGATTCATAGAAATTACACCAACGCACAGTAGTTCATAAATTCGGTTATGCATTGTCATTTCAAACTTAGTGAAAAATCTTGATTGATATATGATCCCCCCTGCTGACGATATGACACCTAATTTATGAAAAAGATAAAGGAAATATCTGAAATGGAGAATAAATATGCGACTTAAAAATAAAGTAGCCATAATCACAGGGGCGGCCGGAGGCATAGGTCTGGCCATTGCCACAATGCTGTCTACAGAAGGCGCCAGTGTTGTTTTGACAGATGTGCATAAAGAAGGAGCCGAAAAAGGAGCGGAAGAGATAAATAAATCCGGCGGGAAAGCTCTGTCGATTAAAGTAGACGTAACCAGCAGTAATGAAGTTAGTGAGATGGTCGAAAAGAGCATTGCCAAATTTGGTCGAGTGGATATCCTGGTCAACTGTCACGGTCCTCAGGCCGATGATTACTCTTTTAAACGTTTTCATGAAACTGATCTGGTGTCATGGGAAACGGAAACCGATATATTATTTATAGGTACCCTTTTGTGCTGCAAAGCTGTTATCCCCAAAATGCTTGAGCAGAAAAAAGGCAGGATCATCAATATAGGATCGGATTCGGGCAAACACGGGACTGCTTATCATTCAATTTATTCAGGATGCAAGGCGGCAGTAGCAGGGTTCACAAGGGCCATTGCCCTGGAATTGGCCGCAGATGGCATTACTGTCAATTGTATTTCTCCGGGACCGGTTAATACGCCGGCACTTGCTAAGGCTATGGCTAAATTTTCGGGTATTCAGGACAAATATGTATCTGCGGTACCTTTAGGGAGGCTTGGAGAGCCAGTGGAGATAGCAGCATTGGTTGTTTTTCTTGCCTCTGAAGATGCCAATTGGATAACAGGTCAGGATTACAGTGTCAACGGAGGCCTAAGAATGTAGTAAAATGACTATTTAGATCAAAATACGCAGTCGAAGTTTTTCAGCTGCTTGCGAAATAAAATCACAGTAGTATTTAAAAATTTAAAGGAGGCCTTCATGATTAGTAACATCTTATTACCCTTGGATTTTTCAAGCTACACTGATGCTGCTCTTCAATATGCATGTTTTATCGCCAAACGTCAGGAATCCACTATTACCGGAACAGCTGTACTTATTGAGCCAGGTCTTCAGAAGTGCTTTGGCCCGGCTTATGCCAAAATGCCCAGTTGGACTGAAAAACTGGATAAGCGGGTTCTTGATGAGATTAATCAGCGCATAGCAAGTGTGCTCGATAAATTTAACAAAACCTGTGAAGCGGAAGGGGTAGCACATACCACAACTGAATTTCAGGGAACATGTACGGAACAGATCATGTTTCAAAGCATGTTTTATGATTTGTTAGTCATGGGTTTCAGGTCTTCTTATTATTTTGATAAATCGGAAAATGTTGAGATGCCCCTGGAAAAAATACTTTCCCAAACAATTACTCCTATATTTGCTGTTCCTAAAAAATATTTCCCCATAAACAATGCACTCATCGCTTTTGATGGCAGCTTGCCGGCAGCACGCGCTATGAAATGTTTTGCAAATATTTCTCGCGACAAAGAAGTTGAGTTTATTATCCTTATGTCACATCCTGAACAGGATACAGCCATGTATTATTTAAACAGAGCGAAAGAATATATGAAAACCCACGGTCACCAAAACGTTAAAACGCAATGGACTTCCAGGAACATTATAACCGAGATCAAGGAAAAATATATGGATGAGGTTGATATGTTTATCGCCGGTGCTCATTCCAAGGATACCTGGAAAAGCTTCTTTCTGGGAAGTTTGATCAAATATCTTTTGCATGAAGCGAAAAAGCCACTGTTTATTGGTCAATAACGGAACTGAAATATAGGGAGGGTATAACTATGAAAAAAGCAAGAGAAGCAATAAGCGATGTGCAACTCAGCGATGATAGAAGTCATGTGACAGAATTGCCACAGGGTCAGGATTTTTGTGAGTGGATCGGAAGTCCGGTAATGGGCGAGTCTGACGGTCATATCTTGCTTTTTGGAGCAGGCGCATGGCGTACCGGAGGTGGCAGAAAAGGAAAGTGGCGGGTTGATGATTCTTTGATGAGTCAGAATATGTTTATGAAAATACCTAAAGATAATTGGGGCAGTATACGTGATAGTGAATTTATCGCCAACCGTCTGGATCCTTCAGAATGGACAGATAGTATTCGTATTGTAGAAAAGCCGGATGAGGTAAGCTGGAATCCGGGTAACCGCCAATATATCTCACGACCACCTTATTGGGAAATGAAAGGTGAGCAGCAGGGTGTGGAATGCGACCTGACCCTGGGAGGACTTGGGAAAGCTTCCCGGGTATGGGGGCTTTATTCCGATTTGGCCGCGACAGGCAGAGCCGGTTATCACCAGTGCTGCTGGGCCGAAGGAACGATAACCGTAGATGGCAAGACATACAAACTTGAAAACGGGTTCGGCCTCCACGAAATGATGACTTTTAGTGAGGCATACGATCATTCCAAAGCAATGCGTGAACCATATTACTACATAGCAGGTTTGAACAAATCAACACAGATTTTTATTTTGAGTATGCCGGCAGGCGGACTAGGCTACGGCCGTGCTTATGTGAATGGTAAGGAGATTCCTTTCGGTCTTGGCGAAATCATTGTAAGTGAACTTGATTGGTGGACAGACCCCCAAACCCTTATGCGGGTTCCGGGCCGCTGGCATGTTAATATGAGCTCCGACAAAGGTATAGCAGATCTGGACATGGTTGCAGGCGGGAGGGTCTTTTATTGCTTTATCACACGCAGTGGCCATACCACTCGTTACGGAAATCTTGTTAAAACGAATGGCCGTATATTCCTTCCTGATGGGCAAATTATTCTTATCAAGGATATGATTACTTACGTGGAGTGGGGCAGGTTAACAATGCCTTTGGACGGGGGAACCCCATTATAAGGAGATGTCGCATGGAAGGCAAATTTCAGAACAAGGTGGCCCTGATAACCGGTGGGGCTATGGGGATTGGTCAGGCAACTGCTTTGGCTTTCGCAAGGGAACAGGCAAAGATTCTTGTTGCAGATATTATGGTAAAAGGTGGTGAAGATACTGTCCGGATGATCAAAGAGGCAGGCGGTGATGCCTATTTCATCAAGACTGATATCAGCCAGCGAAGTGATATAGAAGAGATGGTAAGGGAAACAATTGGGATATATGACCGTATTGATTATGCCTTTAATAACGTTGGGGTAGGTGTAAATTTAGCGTTAACAGCGGATTTTGCTGAAGAAAACTGGGATCATGTTATGAACATTAATCTAAAAGGAATCTGGTTGTGTATGAAATATGAAATCCCTATTATGTTAAAACAGGGAGGTGGGGTTATAGTAAATATGTCATCAGCCTCGGGATTGCACGGTACTCCATACCAGTGCGCTTATTCAGCCAGCAAACATGGGGTATTGGGACTGACAAAAACAACTGCTTTAGAGTATGCCAAGTTTGGTATTCGTGTTAACGCCGTATGCCCGGGCCCGATCCTTACTCCCGGAACTGAGGGATATTTTAACCGAGATCCGGAAGCCAAGGCAAAGCTCAATGCAACTACACCTATGGGAAGAATCGGGTTGCCGCAAGAGATTGCCGAAACGGTATTATGGCTGTGTTCTGGTGGGGCTTCATATATCACAGGTCAATCCATCGCTATAGACGGCGGAAGATCAGTAGTATAATAAGGAAGGAACAACACAAATGGCAAAAGAAAAAAAGAAGGAGAATAACAAGGCATCCCGCAGGGAGTTTTTGAAAAATGCGGGACTTTTTGCCGGCGGTATAGCAGGCAGTATGGGAATGGCCAATCTTGCCGGTGCTGCTACAGCCGTTAAAGATACTGCAAAAGAAATACTGATTCAGGGGCAAACAGTTAACGTGCCTGAACCGGTTTATGAAGTTTATAATACTGATATACTAATACTCGGTGGTGGTTTTGCTGCTGTGTCAGCTGCAATGGAGGCATTCGGCCAGGGGGCCAATCTGATGATGGTAGATAAGGGGCCATTTGGATACAGCGGCGGCTTTGGCATGAATTGGGACAATTATATCACCAGCATTACAGACGGTGATATGGCTTACAAGTTCAACTTCTGGTATTCGGAAGGTTTGTGCAATCAGAAGGCACTTAAAGCAGTTTTTAATCATATGCCGAATCACCGTATAATGGTTGATATAGCAAACCGCGGCACCACTGCTTTTGCAAGAACCAAAACCGGAAAACTATTCAAGGTGCCGATGCCGGGCCAGGAAATGGTAGAGCATGGATTCAGCAGACATGAATCCGATGAGATAAAAAGACAGGGTATAAATGTAGTTGACAAAACAATAATTACCAACCTGTTTATGCAGGACGGACAATGTATAGGCGCAATGGGCATATATTTGCCTACAGGAGCGTTTCGTGTTTTCAGAGCTAAAGCCACAATTTTAGCCACAGGTCCTTGCACATGGCATTACGGCTGGATTTCCGTCAGCCCTGTTTCTCTTGGAAGCCCTGATAATACAGGGGATCTGGATGCTATTGCTTTAAGAAACGGTGCGAGAATAACAGGCTGCGAGTTTTTTGCAAACGATCTGATAAGCATATATCCCGAAGGCCTTGCCGCAAGCTACAATGGGGGTATCGGCGCCGATGATATCAATTATGCATATATTTGCGACAAAAATGGCGACTTCTGGATGAAGAATATCCCTAAAGCGGAAATGAACAGGGGATTATTTGCACGCGAGGTTGCAAAAAAAATCCTTGAAGGAAAGGGAAGTCCCAATGGAGGCGTATATATTGACTGCCGCTCAAACAAAATACTTGATGAACTTAGAGATACTTACAAGCGCAATGTTAAGCCTTATAAGGAGTTGTTCGGAATCGATGTTCAAAAGGATCGGCTTGAAGTAGCGGTTGAATGGTACGAATCGAACGCACATCCTATAATTGATGAAAATCTTGCAACCGATATACCCGGTCTGTTCTGTCCCGTGGGTGGCGGCTTAAGAGGTGCAAAAAGCGGTGGCATAGCTTTAAATATGAGTGCATCCTCACTTGCAGCAATTAAGGCAGTTAAATACGCCGAAGATAACAAGATAAACAGCATAGACTGGCAGCCTGTATATAATGAGTTTACGCGAGTTCATGAAATCCTTGGAAGAAAAGTAAAAAATCCGATCAGGCCTCATGTGGTAAGACATGCCCTTCAAAAGGCTGCCTATAAAGGTTTAGGGCCGATACGGGATGCGGTAAGCCTTGAATCTTCAATAAAAGAAATAGAACGGATAAAAAAAGAAGATCTTCCCAGGATGGTTGTTTCTGCTAAAACAAAAACCTTCAACACTGAATGGAAAGAAGCAATTGAAAATTATAACATGATCGATCTTGTGGAATGTATGTGCAGGGCGGCATTAATGAGAACGGAAACAAGAGGCCAGCATTACAGGTCGGACTATAGCAAAAGGGATAACGATAACTGGCTGTGTAATATTACGGTTAAACTTGTAAACGGAAATTTGCAGCTTGAGAAAAAGCCGATCGTAACTTTGGACTACTCACCGGAGCAGGTTAAAAAATTCATTGACAATAAATTTACCCTATAGACTTTCAGATAATGTTTTTGGCAAGGCCAGAAGGAGCCTCTGTGAGCAAAGCGTACAATTGATAGGCTGTCGCAAGAGGGGCGACTGATATCGTAAAACATTATCTAAAAGGATATATAAAGGAGAGAAGGGATGAATGTAAAGATATTTAAATACGATCCGGCAATAGATGCTATGCCCTACTATAAGACTTATAATGTTCCCTGGAAGAAAAATATAACGGTTCTTGAAATACTTGTTTATGTCCATGAAAACCATGAAGCCATAGCATTTGATTATTCGTGCAGGGGGAGAGTATGCGGACGTTGTGCCATGATGCTTGACGGTGAACCGATGATGGCATGTTTTACTCCCATAAGCATTGACCGTGATATCGTTCTTGAGCCCTTAAAAGGATTTCCTGTAATCCGGGATTTTATCGTAGATAAGAGCAAAATACGTGAAAGGATAGCAAAGATAGAAGTAAGGGTGAGGTCAAAACCACTTGTAGAAAGCGACATCACTGCGGTAATGAACCCTGCCCTTGCCAAAAAGATAGGAAACCTGGAATGGTGTTGCAGATGCTTAAGTTGTGTTGCGGCCTGCCCGGTAATTAATGAAGACAAAGACCCTGAAAAATTTATAGGCCCTGCAGGTATTGTTGCTTCGGGATTGCGTTACTACGACCCATTTGATGAAGCAGACAGGGTCTTAGAAGCAGTTCAAAACGGCCTTTATGCCTGCATCATGTGCGGAGAATGCAATAATGTTTGCCCTGCTGCCGAAATTGACCATTTAAGCCTTTATGAAGAATTGCGAAAAGAAGCGGAAAAGAAGGGTTTGAATACTTAGGTTGAAACATTACTTATACAAGGAGAAAAGACCATGCATAAGAGAAATGTAAAGTACAGTAAAGAATTTGCAGAGTTTATTGAATATCTGGCTGCCGGGAGAAGTCTGGAGGAACAGGTGGACGACTGCTGGAAGACTGGAAACCATTCTATTCCTTCGGTTTTGCGTACTGGAGTGCTTCGGAATATAGGAGTAAAGGAACCAAATCCCAAATCAGATAACTTCATCGTCTGGAGTTGTTATGTACCTTTTTGGAGCACTAATAAATTGCGCGATACGGTTAAGATAGTAAATGCGCTTGGAATTGATTACAACTATTCGGACAAGGAAGTCTGTTGCGGTGCCCCTATGGTTCAGGATTCACGCGAAATCATAGGTATTTCAAAAGAACGCCAGAAAGAAATGGATGACCAGGCTCATAAAATGAGGCAGTTCAATGTTGATCTGGCGGAAAAGTCCGGGCAAAAAATAATGGTCTATGCCTGCCAGGTATGTGCCGCTGTTATAAAAAGGTCGTTTCCTGATGAGCCTGAACGCCATCGTTTTATTTATGATCTGATTATGGATAAGATGGAAAACACAGATCTCAAAGTTGAGCCGACAACAATCGGTTTTTTTGAAGGATGTCACAAGTTTTATCCTCACAACAGCAACCTTGATTGGAAAAGATATCGTAAAGTGTTGGGCACTGTAAAAGGCATGGAAATAGTGGATCTGCCCAGAAAGATCTGCTGCAAACAGGATGCCGATGCTATTTTGGAAAATGCCGAAAAAAATAATTTAACCCGGATTGTAGCTCCCGACGGTGATTGCCATTACTTCTTAAGATCTGCTGCGACAAAGAGAGGTGGTAAAATAGAGATTAAAAATCTTCCTGAAGTATTAATTCCGGTGCTTGGACTATAGAATAAGACATCCTGTTAAGAGGAGAATTCGATTGTCTAATCAAAATATCCAAACAGAAGAAAGTGCCAAAAAACGGCTCATAAAACCGGCATTTGTGCCGCCGGTACATGTGCCCTTATCTAAAGGTGTTATCATTGTAGATGAAGAACACTGTACTTGCTGCATGCATTGCGTGCATGCCTGTTCTCTGACCAATGAAGGGGTTTGTTCACACGAGCTGGCCAGAATACAGCTTGCGGAATCTACGAATTATATCTTTGATAATTCAGCCAAACCTTGCCTGCAATGCGTTGATCCACAATGCCTGCGCTACTGTCCGACGGGCGCCATCAAAGTGGATGCCGTAACCGGCGCCAGAATCATTGAGAATAAGCTCTGCATAGGCTGCCAGAATTGCATAGAGAAATGCCCTCATGACCCTCCGCGTATCAGGTTTAATAAGGCAAACAAGAAAGCCGTCAAATGTGACCTCTGTGGCGGAGACCCCGCCTGCGTTAAGGCATGCTCTCACGGAGCACTTACCTATTTCACTGATCCGAACGGTGTTCAAACCGGATACATACAGCCGAAAGGGAGTGTTTAACAATGGCGGAACAATATGGTTACGCGGGTAAAATTTTACGGGTAGATTTAACTGATAAAATAATAACCGAGATTCCCAGTGCAAACTATCTGCCCAAATATGTCGGAGGAAGAGGCCTGGCATCCAGGATTTACTGGGATGAGATAACACCGGAAATCGGCGCCTTAGACCCGGAAAACAGACTAATATTTGCCACAGGAGCACTCACTGCAACAGGTGCAGCCTATGCCGCACCGAGCGTATGCGTTGCCAAAGCTCCTTGTATATATCCTGTAAGCACTATTTACCCATCTATCGCTTTAGGACGTTGGGGATACGAGATAAAATTTGCCGGATATGATGCCATTATCGTGCAGGGTAAGGCCGAAAAACCTGTTTATCTCTGGATAAGAGACGGGCATGTGGAAATACGGGATGCCGCATCGCTTTGGGGGAAGACGACAAGCCAAACCCGTATGAAGTTAATGCAGATGCATGGCAAAAACGTACAAGCTGCATGCATCGGGCCGGCCGGGGAAAATCTGGTTATCCAATCCATCATCGCTGTTGATAGCAATACCGCTTTCGCCCACGGCGGTTTTGGGGCAGTCATGGGCTCCAAAAATCTCAAGGCTATCGCAATCAGAGGAACAGGCAGCATTAAGGTGGCCAATCCTGAAAGAATTCTGGAAGTAAACGAACATATGAGAAAAGTGGCTATGTTATTGCCCGGTGAAACGAGATCCGTCGGCGGAAAAACCATCACAGGCAAACATCGGCCGCCGGTTCCATACTTCTGGCAGTATATGTGGCCGAAGGGAACCAAAATGGGCCGGGAACAGGAACTCGGTTTTGTAAAAATGAGTCCGTCAGGCTGTCCCGGTTGCAACACCATCTGTAAGACTAAAGTCCGGCTTGCAGATAATGCCGTGCACAGTGGTTCGTTTGAGTGTGGAGAGTCCCTGCTGTGGGCCGGACAAGAACAGGAATACTATGGCGGACGTCCGGCGGGCAGAGTCCTTTATGAATTCGCCATACTCACTGACGATTTAGGTATAGATTCTTCTCTTGTCAGTTCTATGGCCTGGATGGGATTTCCGGTGGACTTTGGCCCTGAAGCTCCTGGAGGAGGATCGATCATGCACCTCGATATGCTGCGGGAAGCTCATAAAAGAGGAATTCTGACCGAAGAGAATACCGGCTTGCCCTGGTCAAAATACGGAAGCCGGGAGTTCTTAAGAGAATACACTTATAAAATAGCCTATAGAGAGGGCTTCGGAGATGTGATCGCCAAAGGCCCTGCCCTTTCGACAAAACACATTATGGAGCATGAAGAGTTTGGTCTCAGACGCCGGGAAATGGAATATTTATATCAAAAAACTTACACGAAGGCCGGCCAATTCGGCGGTATGCGCCGGCACGCCATTGTGTGGGGTAAAGGCGTGGGGGATTGTGCAGTCAGTCCCATGTGCACCCTCTTTGCTCTGCATAGCATAAAAAGAGGAAAAGAGCTTGAGGTAATGAACAATGCAAGAGCCGATTCCGCATGGCTTAACAAATGGTACGGTACAGACAAAATTAAGGATACCGCCTATTGGGGAGAAGACGTAGCTAAAGCAGTAATCATTCATGATTATTATCATATGGAAGGCGACTGTGCCTCTGTTTGTTCTTTTAATTCGGAGCTGACTTTAATGCGAGGGTTAGCGCTGGAAGAGGAACTTGCGTGGGGCAGCGTGCACGGAACACCTGAGCAATGGAGTGCGGTATTTGGAGAAGACGTCACGCAAGAGTATTTAATGAAGCAATACGAGAGGCTGGTAAATCTGGAGAGAGCAATATGGATCAGAGACGGCTATTTAGAGGGTGCCGTTGATGCTTTTCACGATGTCATTTATCAGGAAAAAAGCAAAGCTGGCGATGTGCTCTTTCCCAGGGAAAAGCTGGAGAATCTTCTTTCGGTTTATTATAAGCTCAGAGGATGGAAGGATGGAGTCCCCACACGAGCTAAGCTTGAAGAGCTGGGCTTGAAAGATGTGGCTGATGAATTAGAAAGTATGGGAAAACTTCCTCCATCAAACGCCTCAACAGGATAAAATAAAAATAGATGTAACTACTCAGGTTTAAGGGTTCAAGGTTCAGGGTTCACGGTTCACGGTTAGAGAGCGATTAGAATTGAATATTTTGAAGACCTCAAGGCAATCAACCTTGAACTGTGAACCCAGAACCTTGAACCCAGAACCAAACAACCTGAGTACTTACAAAAGATTAACAAACCAACAATAATTAATAGGAAGGTAAAGCGATGAAAGAACAGAAAAAAGCTACAAGTAATGTTAAGACTGCAGATGAAATGAATCATATGATAGAACTGCCCAAAGAGCATTTGGTAGAGCACTTCCAGGATCATATCGCATTTCTTATTATGGGTAAATGTGAGGATAAAGACATCTTCATGGCTATAGGTATGTATCATGTCGGGGGAAATGTCTGGGGAATTGATGACGGTATTGTGCAGCAGACGAATCTGATTATAGCTCCAAGCGACCTTCGCACGATATCAAATAACGAATTTGTAGGCAACCGCATTGGACCGACGGTTGAATCCGCAAACTTTCAGGTGGTTGAGGAATCCAACCGTGTAATCTGGAAAACCGGCAACCGCCAGATTACATGTCGTCTACCCTACTGGGAGTTAAAGGGAGAGCACATGGGTGTTGACCTTGACTTAACGATTGGCGGTATCGGCGATTGTATTCCATATCATGGCCCATGGGCTGACCTTGCCGCTAAAGGTTTGGCCGGTAATGAACATCTTTGCTGGGCATCGGGCAGCTTCACCTACCAGGGTAAGAAATATACCCTCGATGAGGGCTGGGCAGTCCGCGAGCGAACCTGCCTGGGTAAGGGTTGGGATGTATTAACACTGTTGGGCCACTCCACAGGTTATATTTGGGGATGGTGCTTTAGTGAATCCGTAAAAGTATTCTGCTTTGCTGAGCCTGAGGTAAACCGTTATGTGGGGCGTGTCTGGAGTGGTGATCAGGTCCTCAGTTATGGTCCCGGCCAAATCACAGTTGAGCCATTGGAGAGGTGGAAAGATCCGATGACTGATGTGACGATTCCCATTAAATGGAAGATCAAAATGGAATCTGATGACGCAAATGTTGAGATGAATGTGGCTACGTGGTCCAGGGCACTATACGGCTTTCATTTGGCCAAGGGCTATACTACACACTACTGCGTGCTTGGCAGAACCAACGGCAGTGTAGTCTTCTCCGATGGACGCATTGTTCCAATGGATGATTGCCAGACCTACTTTGAAACAGCCAAAGCAACAATCCTTCCGAAGGGATAAACCGGTATAAGTGGTAAGTTAATTAATCTATATTAACAATATAAAGCAACTTAAATATCGAATATCGAACAAAGAATAATGAATATTGAAGGAAGAAAAGCTATTATCATTAGTGGCAACGTATAAAATGTAGCCCTGCGATAACAGCCCTCTTTACTTCTTTTATAAGCGGTATGCAAAAGCTGGTTCCCCCTTAATAAAGGGGGGCAGGGGGTTGTCTTTACGCCAGCTTTTCATAATTCTAAATTCCTTGTTCAATATTCTACATTCATTTCCTTTTATTAAACTTGACAAAAATACATAGTACTTATGCCCGTCTGCACACAGCCCCTTATGCTGGAAAAGTGAGGTTATGGAAAATTCTTTTGGATATACCGGAAAAATTCTTAGAGTTGATCTTTCTACAGGAAGTATTTCTCATGTTGATACGGCAAATTATGCCTCTGAATTTCTTGGAGGCCGGGGCCTTGCGTCCAAAATATATTGGGATGAAGTACCTCCTGAAACCACAGCTTTTGATGCCCAAAACAGGATCATATTTGCTACCGGTCCTATGGCCGGAGTCCGCATGATCGGAGGTTCCCGGTGGGCAGTATGTGCAAAAACATCTAAAACCACTCCTGATCATTACAACTATTGCAATCTGGGCGGAACATGGGGCGCCGAATTGAAATTTGCCGGCTATGATGCCCTTGTAGTCCAGGGTGTTTCAGAAAAACCCGTATATCTTCTGATTAAGGATAATACGGTTGAATTGAGGGATGCAGCAGTCTTGTGGGGGAAGGGTTCGGTTGAAACCCGGAAAATACTGAAGAATGATCTGGGAAAATCATTTAAGGTCGTGGCTATTGGCCCGGCCGGTGAGAACATGGTGACGATAGCCTCCATACACGCTGATAATGATGCAAGCGGTTCAGCAGGCATGGGTGCTGTTTTGGGCTCAAAGAAATTAAAGGCTGTGGTAGTAAATGCTTCCGAAAGAAGTGTTAATGTCGCCCAACCGGAACGGATAAAGGAGATGGGCAAATATCTCCAGGGATTATGGCTATTTCCTTCCAAAATAGAAACGCCTTATTTGGTCCACATGAAGCCTGTGCCTGATATTTTTCCGAAGCTGAAAAAAAGTCCCTGCTATGGTTGCCCCGGCTGCGTCAGAAAATCATATGAAGCTGATAATGGAAAAAAAGGGAAGTTTTTTTGCCACTCTGCCATGTTTTACCAACCAAGGGCGATGAAGTATTATGGAAAATGGAATGATGCAAGTTTTCATGCAACACGGATGTTAGATGAATACGGGATTGAATCCCATGGGATTGATTATATATTAAACTGGATGGAAAGATGTTATGAGGCCGGGATTCTGAATGATAACAACACCGGCCTTAAACTGTCGGATATAGGAAGTCTTGAGTTTTTGGAGACTCTTTTGGATAAAATTTCAAACCTTGAAGGTTTTGGAGGCCTGCTGGCGCAGGGCTTGGATAAGGCTGCCGAATATTTCGGTCCTGAATCAGCAGACAAAGCAAAACAATGCACCTATCTTTCCTCAAAATGCAAGACTTTTTACGGTCCCAGACTCTATATTACAACATCCCTTTTTTATGCTATGGAGCCGAGACTTCCCATTCAGCATCTGCACGAGATATCGATTCGTGTCTCAAAGTGGCTGGCCTGGAATCAGGGTATCAAAGGAGCATATTTTTCATCAAAAGTATTTCGCGCTATTGCAAAAAGATTTTGGGGAAGCGAGATAGCTGCCGATTTTTCCACTTATGAGGGCAAAGCCTTGGCAGCCAGGAAAATCCAGGACAGGCAGTATGTTAAAGACAGCCTTGCCCTCTGTGACTTGTTATACCCCGTTATGGATCTGCCATCTACAGAAGATCATGTAGGTGATCCCGGTCTGGAATGCCGGCTTCTTTCTTTGGTTACAGGTGACCAAATAGACGAACAAGGTCTTAACAAAATTGGCGAGAGGCTCTTTAATCTACAGCGCGCTATACTGGTTCGTGAGGGGCATCGGGGAAGAGAGGATGACATTGTGGAAGATTATTACTTTACTGTGCCGCTGGAATCTGACCACGTAAACCCTGAGTGTCTTGTACCAGGTAAAGACGGGGTGACAATGTCACGAAAAGGTGAGGTGCTTGATAAAAAAGCGTTTGAAGGCATGAAAGACGAATTCTACAGCCATAGGAACTGGAATGTGGCTACTGGATTGCAGACCCGCGAAGCGCTTGAGGATTTGGACTTACATGATGTCGCCAGAGATTTGGAACAAAGGTGCATGTTAGGTTAGGATTTGAAGTCTTTTTAGTATCAGAAGTTAAGGCTTAATGAGGTGGTCAAGGTCATATGATACGCCCAATTTACCGGAAAAGGAGTAAAGTGTGAAACTAAAGGAGCGAAACATAACAAACTTAGTTTGGCACAGGCGTTAACAAATAAATATCGCTTTATAGTATTGAGTTGTATTTTCAGCAATAAATACAAATTTAAAGAGCCAGTTTCAAAACGCCCCATTTTGGCCGATCTCTGCGTTGGGCTCAAATTTCAATCCTCGAAATACTAAATGTATTCCTGTGGTTGAAATTTTCGCCCGCCTTGAGCTTGACCAAACTGAAACGTTTTGAAATTAGCTCTAAAGATAGAAAAACACAATTTAAAGAAAGGACATATATAGTGAAGAAGAGGAACATCAAGTATACTGAAAATTTTCAAGGTTTATTATCCTATCTGTCAGCCGGCAGGACACTCGAAAAACAGCTGGAATGTATTGAAGAAACTGGCAATCATGCACCTGCGTGGCTGTTAAGAGCGGGATTGCTAAGAGCCTTGGGAGTTCCTGCGCCTAAAGAGAAAGCAGAAAATTTTTTAACATTCGGTTGCTATGTCCCGTTCTGGAGTCCGGCAAAGCTGCGCGATACGCTCAAGCTTTTGGATCTACTTGAAATCGAATATAATTATTCACCCGAAAAAGAAGTCTGTTGCGGTGCCCTTTCCTTTGAGGACAGCATCGAACTTGTGGAGGTCTCAGAAGAACAAAGGGAAAAAGTACAATCAAAATGCAAAGAATTTATGCAAAAAAACTGGGACTTGGGAAAAGAGTCGGGTGCGAAAAATATGGTATACGTATGTCATGCATGCGCCGCTTTGGTGAAAAACACATTTCCTGAAGACACAGGCACCCACCGATGGGTATATGACGCCATGATGGACAAGTTGGAAGAAAAATATCTTGAAATGGCCCCTGCAAAAATGGGGTATTTCGAAGGATGCCACAAGTATTTTCCCTTTATGGGCAATCTTGATTGGCCACGATATCATAAGGTGCTGGATAGCATAAAAGGCTTGACACTCGTGGACCTGGATAACCGTTATTGTTGTAAACGACAGCCTGAAAAGATTTTAGAAGATGCCGAAAAAAAGAATTTGAACACCATTTTAGTTCCTTGCGGCGACGGCATTCACTTGCTGAAGCAAGCATCCCAGGGGAAAATGGAGATTAAAAGTTTAGCGGAATTATTATTGCAGGTATTGGGGGAGTAACACATACTTCACAAACGAATACGCGCGGTATAATATATGTCAGAATAAGATTTCTGATTACTAAACCGATATCTGCGATTGATCAAAGACTACCAATATAGGAGGTTTGTAGTGGCAGACAATCATGATAAGAAACACATACCAAGACGAACTCATCATCATTTGCCTGTCAAGGTACCGCTTTCTAAAGGAGTACTGCTTGTCAACGAAAGACTTTGCACCGGATGCATGATCTGCATGTATACTTGCACACTAAATAAGGATGGTGTTGCAGCTCCTGAGATAGCAAGGATACAGTTGAATGCCTATAGTCATCATATATTCGATATTGCAGCTCAGCTATGCCTGCAATGTGTTCAGCCGGAATGTCTGCGTTATTGCCCGCAAGGAGCCATACATATCGACGAAGGTTGGTGGCCTGAACACTTTATTGAGGGTCATCTCAATGAGTTAACGCACGACAGGATTAACCCGGAATAAGTGGCTATTTTCGAGCCGAATGCAGCATTTTGTGACGTTTTTGTGGAAGTGGAAAAAGATTAATTGTTCTGTTTAATAATTCATAAAGGAGAATAAAAATGAAAGCGCAAAGGAATGCCACCTGTAATGTTAAGCTGGACGAAGAGATGAGCCATATGGAGGAACTTCCCAAAGAGCATTTGGCCGAACATTTTCAGGATCATATCGGTATGATGGTTTTGGGCAAAGCCGGAGGAAACGATATTTTTGTGTGCGGCACGCTTTATCATGTAGGGGGCAAAAAATGGGGAATCGTGGATGGAGCGTTGCTTCAGACAAATCTGATTATTGTTCCCAGTGAACAGCGCACGATGGTAAATAATGACTTCGTCGGAAACCGCATGGATCCAATGATGAGTTTCAATAATTTTAAAGCCGTGAAGGAAGATGACAGGGTCGTCTGGACAGCAGGCAACCGGCAGATGATATTTCGTCCGCCCTATTGGGAATTGAAAGGAGAACACATGGGTGTTGATCTCGACCTTACTATGGGTGGAATAGGCGATGTGATTCTCTATCATGGACCGTGGAGCGACCTTGCCGCTAAAGGAATGGCCGGTAATGAACACCTTGGTTGGGCGGAAGGTTCTTTTACATATCAGGGTAAAAAATATACTTTTGATGAGGGCTGGGCTGTCCGTGAACGAACCTGCTTCGGTAAAGATTTTGACATCCCATCACTTATCGGTCACTCCACGGGTTATATCTGGGGATGGTGCTTCAGCGAATCCATAAAGATATTTTGTTTTGCCGAGCCTGAAGCGAATCATTTCGCAGGCCGTGTATATATGGATGATCAGATTATTGATTTTGGTGCAGGTGAGATCAATGTTGAACCTCTGGAGTTCTGGAAAGATCCGTTTACCGATGTAACGATTCCCATCCAATGGAATATCACAATGAAGGCTCCGGGTGGTATTGTAGAAATGAATGTAGCCTTATGGGCCAGAGCATTGTTCGGCTTTCATTTGGCCGGTGGTTATACTACTCATCATTGCGGCCTTGGCAGAACCAATGGCCGTTTTATTTTTCAGGATGGTCATAGTGTTCCTATAGATGATTGCCAGGCATACTTTGAGCAGGGCAAGGCAACACCCCTTGGAATCTGATTTATAAATAAGGAGATAATTATATGTTGACCGTAAATGAAGAAACATGTGTTGGATGTGGATGGTGTCAAACCTTTTGTCCTCAAGATGCATTGTGCGCCTGGGGTTATCTTGAAATAGATTATGAAAAATGTGATGAATGCCAGGTCTGCATCAAGTTTTGCCCTACGGATTCCCTGAGTATGGCAACCAGCTAGCATTGTTATTAAAAAATTGATAACTTTTAGTTTCTTATCAATAAAGGGAGAAATATATGAAACAAAAAAAGGAAAAATGCGACTTTGTTATTCTGGGCTCAGGTATAGGCGGGCTGTGTTCGGCCGCGCTGCTTGCAAACAAGGGCTATAAAACGATAGTAGTAGAAAAATTGCCGATAGTCGGTGGAAGATGCGCTACATTAAAGTATAAAGGGTATAAAATTCCAACCGGTTTGCTTGGTGTTCCTATGGTCGGATCTTTTAAATCTATTTTTGATGAGGTCGGTGCTGAGTTTGAAGTGACTCCCATGACAACTCCACCGAAATATCTCGTTGGTAATAAAATAATTGACACACCAAAAAGTAATCAGCCGTATGCTGTATTATCTGAGCTTTGCAGTGATGAGAAAGAAATAGAGATTTTAAAACACGGGATTACTAAAGCGCAGACCTGGAATCCTCCATCAAATGAAATGTCTTTGCAGGACTTTGTTTGTCAATATACCGAAAATGAAAATCTTGTAGAGTACTTTAGCAATATGAGCGACCGGATTTTAAGTACCCGTGCTGACCAGGTTTCTGCAAAAGAATATTTTCAATCTTTTTCCGGTAGTTTAAAAGATTTCCAGAGTGTTGGTTTTGCTCCTGAAGGAAGTATGGCCCTGATGAAATCGCTTAAAAAGTCAATTGAAGCAAATGGCGGCAAGGTGACCACCCAATGCAGGGCAAATAAAATACTGGTCAAAAACGGAGGCGCAGAAGGAGTAGTAGTTGAAGACAAAAAAGGGGAAACAATCATTTCGGCAAAAGCAGTAATAAGTAACACAGGACCAAAGAAAACGGTTGCCCTTGCTGGCAGAGAAAATTTTGATAAAGGATATTTAAGAGAACTGAAAAACATGGTGCCTTCACTTCAAATTTGGGTGACATCAATCAGTGACAGACCATTGTTTGATGTACCAATATTATATACATTCAAAACGCGAAGGTTAGTATCACTAGTGTCTGCTTCTCTTGTATGTCCCGAATTGGCCCCTAAAGGAAAATATGTTCATTATTCCATTTCGAGTCCAGTTAGCCAGATTGCCCCATGGAATTTGAAAAATGAAGTAAACATGCATATTCAGGATTTAAAAGATCAATTGCCAGGCTACAATAAATACGGAGAAGTCCTTCATGTTGGTTGTTATTGGGGAGAATGGCCTACTTTGGCCAATGCGCCAATAGTGGGTTATAACGACATTTCGCAGAAGACTCCTATAGAAAACCTTTACAATGTCGGAGACGGTGTAGCTAAAAAAGGCGGGTGGGCAGGCGGAAGCCCCGCTTGTGCTTTAACCGCAAAGATAGTTGTAAAAGATATTGAGAATCGCTTTAATCCCTGAATATTACAGTGTGAAAATGGTGTTTTTATAATAGTTACAAAAAATATATTTAATACTATCATTTTGAGGAGACAACAAAGATGGAATATACGTATTTGTTTATGCCGATCAAAATAGGATCAATAACAGTTAACAATCGGATAAGTTTTGCACCTCATGGGACTTCCTTTGCAAAGGATAGTATACTAGATGACAGATATGTAGAATATATGAAACTCCGTGCTAAAGGCGGTGTGGGGCTAATTATTGCCGGGGGCATGACTATAGCGCCCAGTACCAAGGGAATGCTGAATATCCAGGAAATATTTGAAGAAAGGTCAGTACCGATGTTGAAGCGTCTTTCTGACTCGGTGCACCCTTATGGTACGAAGATTATAATGCAGCTTAGTCATTGCGGCAGGCAAATGGAAAGCGGGCATAGTCGACAGCCGCTTCTGGCTCCATCGGCAATTCCCTGCCCGGTAATGCGTGAGACACCCAAGGAAATGGAAACAGCAGATATCAAAAGTCTTGTTCAGGCCTTTGCTTTATCGGCACTCCACTCAAAAAAAGGCGGCATGGACGGTGTGGAAATTCATGGCACCAATGGTTATCTGCTTAATGAATTTATGTCTCCATATTTTAATAAGCGTACGGATGATTATGGGGGCAATCTGGAGAACCGGATGCGTATGACAATGGAAGTTATTGATGCAATACGCAAAGCCGTTGGAAGTGATTTTGTTGTTGGTATAAGGATTCCTGCTGATGATTTGGTCCCGGGCGGGCTTACTTTAAATGATTGGAAAGAGATTGCTCAGTTGCTGGAAGCTACAGGGAAGATAGATTATATTCATATCGGACACCCCCCCTATATAATTCAAACGACAGTGGGCTGCGGAATGCAGGTTCCATTAGGGTTTCACAGCGCCTACGCGGCTGAATTTAAGGAGGCGGTCTCTCTGCCTGTGATCAACACATTCAGGATCAATGACCCGATACAGGCCGAAAAAATTTTAGCTGATGGACATGGTGATATGGTGGGTATGACAAGGGGCCTTATTGCTGATCCGGAATGGCCCAACAAAGCCAGGGAGAAAAGAATAGAAGAGATTCGTTACTGCATAGCATGTAATCAGGGGTGCCTGGGCAGATTATTTGAGGGCAAGCCCATGTCTTGTTTGCAGAATCCTGTAGTAGGACTTGAAAAAGAAATCGGCACCTTGGCACCGGCATCGCCCAAGAAGAAAGTCTTGGTAGTAGGCGGTGGACCTGCCGGGATGGAGGCGGCCAGGGTAGCCAGGTTTAGAGGCCATGAAGTGATCCTGTATGAAAAAGAGGAAGAATTGGGAGGACAGGTCAGCATTGCAATGAAAGCTTCCGGAAGGTCGGAATTCGTCGGTATTACAAGATACCTGGCAAAACAGATGGAGATATTGGGAGTAAAGATTCATACAGGTGTGGAAGTAACACCGGAGATAATTGAACGTGAACAGCCGCATGCAGTTGTGGTTGCTACCGGTTCTCAGCCTGTTATACCACCGCTGCCTGGCATGGAACAGGCTAATGTAATCAATGAACGGGATGCTATTTCCGGAAAAGCTGAAATCGGGAATAAAGTGGTAGTACTTGACGGTGGGGAGGCTCACTGGAAATTTCTGAGCGTTATTGAGCATTTAACAGATATGGGCAAGCAAGTAGAAGCTATATCACCTTTGCTTTTTATTGGTATGGGACTTATGAGCAGTCCGGATTTGGGCGCATACCAACGAAGAGTACTTAATAAAGGGGTGGTTTTCAGCCCCAGCACATCTATAAAGGCAGTTTCGGGAAATACGGTATCCGTATTTAATGTTTATACGCAAGCTGAAAGAAAAATAGAAAATGTAGATACTGTGGTTTCGGTCATGGGCAACCGGGCCGATAATCAACTTTATTATGCTTTGAAAGATAAAGTAAAAGAGTTATATGCGGTGGGAGATTGTGCGGCACCCCGTAAGGCAATTGACGCAATATATGAAGGATATAATATCGGAAGAATAATATAATTTGCCATATCCTTAATAATACCCAACTCAAAGAGGTCTCTTATGAGTTATTGGTATGACAACCTCATGATTCCATATATAAGAGACCTCAAGACTCAGTTTCCCGAAGCACAAAATGTAATGCTGGCAGGGGCTTCCGGCGGGAAATTCATTCTTTTTTCAAACAATATAAAGGCTGATACCCCCCCTGAACATGTGCATGCGTTTATTGCCGCAGTTAATGCATATGGCAAATATCCTATATCGGAGCACTTTGATTCTGTTGAAGTAAAAATACCAAAAATGGAAAGCTTAGAATCGTTTGTGAAAATGAAAATAAAGGATAATCCTGAAGGCTATACTTTTTCGTTGATTAAAGATTTGATTTATTGTTCAACAATGCAGGTGTGGCAACCGGATCTTCCATTTGGGAAAGCTCAATCAACGATTGCAATTGGGTTATTGGCGTTAATTTGTTGGGGGTAATTCATTGCATTCATAAATTTGTTCCCATTATGCTTCGGCAGGGGACACCTTGCCATATTGTAAATACCTCATCAATAGCAGGGCTTGCTACTTACCATCCATCAGCACTTTATCAACTTACCAAACACGGTATAGTTGCGCTTTCTGAACAACTTCTTCATGATTTAGAAATGAGAGGGGCAAATATAATGGTCTCCGTAATATGTCCTGGGGTTGTTAATACTAACATCACGGATGCAGAACATAATCGGCCTAATAAATATTTGAATTATCCGTATGGAGTTGCTCAAAACCCTGGACCTGATGATATGGAACAAGCTTTCCGATAAATGATGAAATCAGGAATGCCGGCTTCAGTGTTAGCTGAAATAGTATTTAAGGCAATTGAAGGGGAAAATATTTTAGAGCATATAGACCTCTCAAAGGCAAGACGGCTGAACCAGGAACAAAAAAGGGTTAATGTCGATTTTCCTATCTGGATGATTCAGTCGCTAGATAGAGAAGCTAAACGCCTTGGTGTCCCTCGGCAATCGATTATTAAGATTTGGCTTGCTGAAAGACTACATAAATCAGCTACCACATAGTATTCGAACCTGCCAGTTTCACACTCAACCGGGAACCCGGGGCGGACTTTCTCCATAGCCACCATTGAGTTGAAACTGGCTCATCCGATTATCATTTTACCTTCAAATCGTTATTTATAAGATTCTCCTTTGCTTTTTCAAGGGGTACCTCTTTTAAAGTCATTCCACAAAGAGGACACTTGCCCGGCTTGTCGGAAATCACATTCCAATCCATCTGATCCTGAAAAACATTTCCGTCCTTGTTTTCGTCGATTGCCTTTAAATCGATCACTCCTTCGCGAATAATGGAATTTTGCTCCTTTGCCGGTTCCTGTGCACATGAAAAAGCTGCAAAAAATAATGCAAAAACAATGATTATAGAGATTGTTCTACCATTCTTAAGCGCCATAATTTTCTCCTTTTGTTAAATTTGATTTTAACGATAGTTTTCTATCAGAATATTATCATTTTTCATCTCCCACATTTTATGGATAAACCGCAGCAGGAAAGGTTTTTAGTTCTGTAATCAAAACAACTTGTAAATTTTCTTTATTTTTTGATCCGTGGCTTAAAGTATAAATATAGTGCCGGCAGTATGAAAAAAGAGTCTCTGACCAGGGTAAATGGGGAGATTTTTACACCAATTCCAAAGCAGCCGCAATCAGCTTCAATACCCCGAAGATATGTAACTAACATAACCACAATGAAAAGCGCAAGTAAACCTCCGATAAGAGCGGCTGTATAACGGATCATAATGCCAAGCAGTAATGCTGCACCCAGAGAGATTTCCACCCAGGGCAGTATCTTAATAGCCCAAATTACCAGATTGGGTGATAATAACTTATAGCCTTCTATAGCAACCGCAAATTGTAATGAATTATCCAGTTTGGTATAGCCTGCATAGATAAAAATGCAACCAAGAAAAAGCCTGCAAACCCAATGTAAAATATGAATAATTTTTATCTTCATTTGAGTAGCCGCTCTATATAATCTTTCATTACCGGATAAGAAACGTTGCCAAATATTTTCTTCCTTTTCCCTTTGGCATAAATATAATAAGTCGGAGTTCCTTTGATGTGGCGGCTATGCCCTTCTGCGATATCATCATCAATGGTTTTATCTATGGATGGGTCCTTTATCAACTCCTTAACCCTTGCCATTTCATCAATAGAAAGCACGCCTGCGACAAAGGTTTCGATTTTTTTTCTGTCAGACTTCCATTCGTCAAGATGCTGATAAAGTACTTCACTTACCCGTTGCCATTGATCCTGTCCTAAACGGCGGGCTGCTTCTCCATATCTGGCTGCCTCACGGGCATAGTCATGCATCTTTAGAGGAAATTCATAAAAAACAACACAGGCTTTGTTATTATCGGCATAATCTTTCAGTAATGGGCGGATGGTTTCGAGATAAAAATCACGACAGGGAGGACACTGATAGCATGAAAAAACTTCAATTTTAACCGGTGCACTTGGATCTCCTGCCACGCACCTGTTATGTGGTTCGGCTCCGGTTTGTGCTATCCCTGATGGTGCTATGATTAATAGTAACGATATTATTATCAAGGTTTGTATTTTGGCTTTCATATCTTCACTCTCCCTTTCTATCTATACTATCTTTTTTGCCTTTAGACACATCGCTATAACTTTTAGTTTACGCCTGTTGATTGTTTTCTATCAACATATTCTGTTTTCTCATCTCTCTTCTTTTTAAAGCATAGAAAATGGCGGGGAAAATTGTCAGTTCCATGATCATGCTTGTAAAAATGCCGCCTGCCATCGGTGCAGCAATTCGTTTCATTACATCGCCACCCGCACCGTGCCCGATAAGGATAGGCAAAAGACCGAAGAAAAGCACAAGCACGGTCATCATTTTGGGTCGAATCCTTTTTACTGCTCCTTCAAATATTGATTCTCTTAAATCGGCATAGGATTTAAGAGCACCCCGCTTCTTCCAGCCCTCATAAGCGATATCTAAATACAGCAGCATAACCACGCCTGTTTCAGCATCGACTCCCAACAGAGCAATAATACCAACCCACACGGCTACACTTAAATGAAATCCGGCAAGATAAAGATACCATACGGCTCCAACCATGGAGAAGGGCAGCGCCAAAAGGATAATACCTGTTTTAACAAAAGATTTCGTGTTGAAATATAAAAGCATAATGACGATTAAAAATGTCAGAGGCAGAACTACAGCTAATCTTTGCCCGGCCCGTTCCATATATTCAAACTGACCGCTCCATTTTAAAGAATACCCCTGGGGCAGTTTTACTTCTGTAGCGATTATTTTCTGCGCCTTTTTTACATAAGTTCCCACGTCAATATTTTCAATATCTATATAAACCCAGGCGTTCGGTCTGGCGTTTTCGGACTTTATCATGGGTGGACCTTTACGGATTTGAACATCGCCCAATTCTGCCAAAGGTATATTACCCCCACCAGGAAGTGGTACAAGCACCCTCTTGAGCGCATCGATATTTTCACGGTAATCCCTCTGGTATCGCAAGTTAACCGGGTAACGCTCCAATCCTTCGACAGTTTTTGTAACATTCATTCCGCCAACGGCAGACATAAAAACTCTTTGCACATCAGCTATTGTAAGGCCATATCTGGCAATTGCTTCTCTGTTAATACTAAAATCCACATAATTGCCACCAACGGAGCGTTCAGCAAAGACCGAGCGGGTACCGGGTATCTTTTTCGCTACTTCCTCAATCCGCTTGCCTATGTCCTGCAATACATCCAGCTCCGGCCCCGCGATTTTAATACCAACGGGTGTTTTAATCCCAGTTGAAAGCATGTCAATTCTCGTTTTAATGGGCATGGTCCAGGCATTGGTAACACCGGGAAACTTAACAACGGCATCCAATTCTTCAACGAGTTTTTCCCGTGTCATGCCGGCACGCCACTGATCCTCAGGTTTTAGTTGAATCGTTGTTTCAATCATAGACAAAGGTGCCGGATCGGTAGCAGTATCGGCCCTGCCGATTTTTCCGAATACGGATTTTACTTCCGGGAATGTTTTTATCAGCTTGTCTGTCTGCTGAAGAATCTCTCGCGCTTTTGTAATAGAAATGCCGGGAAGAGTAGTAGGCATATATAAAAGATCCCCTTCGTACAAGGGAGGCATGAATTCCGAACCAAGTTTGGAGAAAGGTATATAGGTAATGCCCACAATGATTATCGCAATAACAATAACCAACCAACGGGCTTTCATTACAAAATCAACGACAGGATGATAAATTTTCATCATGAGTTTTGTAATAGGATTTTCTTCTTCACTTTTCATTTTACCACGGATAAAGAATCCCATTAATACGGGAATAATGGTAATGGAAAGTATTGCAGCCGCAGCCATCGAATATGTTTTCGTGAAGGCCAAGGGCTTAAACAATCTTCCTTCTTGTGCCTCCAATGTAAATACGGGAAGAAAAGAAACCGTGATAACTAAAAGTGAAAGAAATATCGAAGGCCCAACTTCTCTTGCTGATTCGAGAATTACCGCCCAGTGGGGAAGCTTCTTTTCTTCAGGCAATATCTGATTCTTAACAAAGTGGGAATGTGAATTTTCCACCATGATTATTGCGGCATCCACCATGGCACCGACCGCAATTGCGATACCTCCCAAGGACATGATGTTGGCATTAATACCCTGGAAATGCATTACAAGCAGTGCGGCAAGAACGGCAGTGGGCAAGGTAAAGATGATAACCAGGGAACTGCGAAAGTGCATCAGGAAAACAATGATAACCAAGGCAACGATCAGGCCCTCTTCCATGAGTTTTTGACCCAGATTATTAACCGCCTTATGTATCAGAGTTGATCTGTCATATACGGGAACTATTTTTACATCGGGAGGAAGCGAGGCTTGCAATTCCTTGAGCCGCTGTTTGACTCTCTCGATTACGGCCAACCCGTTTTCACCAAAACGCTGAACTATTATTCCACCGACTACTTCTCCTTCTCCATCAAGCTCGGCAAGGCCTCTTCTAAGCTCAGGCCCAATATCTATATTGGCTACATCTTTCAGGTAAACCGGCGTACCGGAGTTTTTATTTCTTCCTATGGCAATGCTTTTCAGGTCTTCTATACTTTTTATGTATCCAAGACCTCTTACCATAAACTCGGTTTCACCCATTTCCATCAACCTGCCGCCAACATCGCTGTTGCTCTCCAGGATTGCCATTCTTACCTTGCTTAATGGGATGTCATAGGATGCAAGTTTTGTGGGATCAACATTAACCTGGTACTGCTTAACAAATCCTCCTATACTTGCAACTTCCGAAACTCCCGGCAAAGATGTTAATTCATAACGCAAAAACCAATCCTGAATTGAGCGCAGTTCCTGTAGACTTTTTGTCTTGGATGTTAATGCATACTGATAAACCCAGCCCAATCCTGTGGCATCCGGTCCGAGTTGAGGAGTAACTCCTTCCGGCAAAGTGCTTCTCATCGAACTTAAATATTCCAGCACCCGGCTTCTGGCCCAATACAAATCCGTACCATCTTCAAAGATTATATAGACCATCGAGAAGCCGAAAAAAGAAAATCCCCGGACATCCTTTGCGTAAGGCACGGACAACATTTTGGTTGTAAGCGGATATGTTACCTGATCCTCTACTATCTGCGGACCCTGCCCTGAATAATCGGTATAAATAATTACCTGGACATCGCTTAAGTCGGGAATGGCATCTACCGCCGTATTTTTAATCGCCCATATTCCTCCCATAATCAAAGCAGCAGTTAGTATAATAACGAATATTCTATTATTAATTGACCACTCGATTATTGCTGCGATTGCTCCCTCTTTATCCGATTTATCTGGGTTGCTGCCATGTGTCATTTATCTTCTCCGAAAATATTCAAGAAAGATGCAATCATAAATGTTCTTATTGATGAATCCGTAAAAACCCCCAAAACCTTCATACCGACGAAAGCCGGTGCCCAGAACATATTAAAATTACTGAATGCCGGATCGGGTCCGGCATGACAAAACAGGTGTTTTCCAACTTTTTACTCTTTATGCTTTAGTCCGTGTTCCATTAAGTTTTTCTTTACATCCTTTATGCTAAACTCTTTCAAGGTCATACCACATAAGGGGCAGGTTCCCGGTTCATCGGAAATTACATTCCAGTCCATTACATCCTCATAAAGCTTGTCGTCTTTATTCTTATCAATTGCTTCTAAATCTATGATTCCTTCTCTTATTCTCGGATCCTTGTTTTGCCTCTTTGCTTTGTTATCACTATCTTCCATAGATTCCATTTTGCCCGGTTCATCTTTTTTGGTTGAACTGCCAAATTGTGATAATGCAGCCCTCAGGTTGCTTTCCGAATCAATGAGAAACTGTGCCGAGGTAACGATAGTATCGCTTTTAGTTAATCCTTCAAGGACCTGGTAATAGCCGTCGGAATAAACTCCTAATTTTATTTCAACAGGTTTGAATTTGCCTTCATCCAAAACAAGTATTACAATACTTTTTTGACCGCTCCTTAAAACGGCCTGTTCCGGTAGTACAGGGTAAGTTCCAAGAGACTTTCCTTTTATGATAACATTTGCAAACATTGACGGTTTAAGTTCGCCATTATGATTATGTATGTCAATCCTGACTCTTGCCGTTCTGGTTTTATTATCAATAGTAGGATAAATAAAAGAGATTTTACCATGATAGGTTTTTCCCGGCAGATAATTAAATGTAATTTCCACAGATAGACCCAACTGTATTTTAGACAATTCATATTCATATACATCAGCTATCAACCACAGCCTTGAAAGATCGGCTATACGCAGCAGCGTGGTACCCGCCATAATCTTCTGACCTTCTACAACAGTTTTTTCTATAACCGTTCCGCTGTTCTGGGCATAAAGAGTTATATATGTTTTTACTTCTCCGGTAGTTTTAAGTCTTTCAATTTCACTTGCCGGAATTTCAAGCAATTCCAATTTTCTCACAGCACTTTTAAACAATTCATCTCCGCTGGCCACAGCTTCAGGGAAACCGGAACTTTTAACGGATTCCTGATAGGAAAGAGCTGTCAGTAATTCCTGCTGGGCAGCCACAAGTTCGGGCGAATATATATCCATGAGTTTTTCACCCTTTTTTACAACCTGGCCAGTGTAGTTTACATACAATTTTTCCACCCATCCGTTTACCCTGGTGGTTGCAATATACTCGGTCTTTTCATTTTGGACCAAAATACCGTTTGTAATAACCTTGGGACTAAGCTCTCTATTTTCAACAACAGCCGTTTTCACATTCATGTTTTGCTGCATGGCACCGCTTATCGTAACAGTACCGGCAGAAGAAGCCTCATCTTCATAAACAGGCACTAAGTCCATACCCATTTGTGATTTGCCCGGTTGCTTATATATTTCATTAGGGTTCATCGGAGCGCGCCAGAATAAAATCTTTTTTTCTTTTTTTGTTTGATCATTTTGGGCGGTTTTTACCGGTGGAGCGGAATCTTTATGTTGGTTCTTTCCAAGATAAAACATACCCGCCGCAACAATACCAAATACAAGGAGAAGAATAATTATGATTGATTTCTTTTTCACGCCGAGCACTCCTTAATTATCTTGTTCTATCCTAATTCTTTTGCACCGGTTAAGAACTTCAATTCTTCAATTTCTTTAAGATAATCTACTGTCAGCCGATATAAATTAGTCTGTATCTGGTACAATTTATTTTGTGCATCAATAACATTGATAAAATCGACCTGCCCCACCTGATAGCTGGATAAGGTTGTGGAAAATGTCTGCTGTGCCTGGGGAAGTTGGACTTCTTGAACCAGCTTGATTCTTTTACGAAGAGAATTCAATATGGAAATCGATGTCCCAAAATTTCCGCCAAGCATCTGCAAAGAAAGATAATACTGAGCATCGTACATTGTTTGCAAAGCCTGAGTCTCTTTAACTTTTGAGGAAACTTTTCCACCGAAATTTAGGGGGATGGATATGCCCACCATAAAGCTTGCAAAATCGGCAAGGTCGGTATTTGTTTTTGCTATTTCATCTCTTTGAGAATACTGAACTGAAAAATTAAAATTGGGATAGTAGTCGTATTGCGCCAATTTTTCCTGAAGTTTCGCCCTTTGTTTAGCGAGTTTAATACCTGTTAGATAGGGTCTGTTTTGTATCACCAGAGAATCCAGCTGCTGTTGAGTTAGATCATAATATTGAAACGCCGGAAGATCATCTGTGATAATATGCGTATTTTGAGCTTGCAGCAACAAAGCATTTAACATCGCAGCAACCATATTCTCTTTATTTTTTAATTCTTCAATTTTATCGTTTATGTTTGTTATCTCTAATTCTACCTTAAACAAATTCTGCTGGCTTGATTTTCCTACAGTATAATTTGTTCTTACAACCTGAGTGATATCATGAAGTAATTTCAGGTTTTCTTTTGCCACTTCAAGTGCTTTTCTTACAAAAATAAGCTCATAGTAATTTTGAGAAACATTTTTTACTATTTCATTTTTTGCGTCTTCAATTTCCTGTTTCACAATTTCGGCTGCTTTGTTTTTTATATCCCGAATAGAATCAAGCTTTCCGGGAAATGGAACTGCCTGGCTAAGAGCAATTACTTTTCCAGTCATTGGTTCCTGTGTAAAAGAGAAAGTGTCCGTTGGTAAATTTGCCATACCCAATGTCAGCATGGGGTCAGGCAAATTCGAATCAACATTGCTTTGCATTTGGGCCGCTTTGTATTTTGCCTCCAGCATTCTTAGCATAGGGCTGACTTCTATGGCCTTGTTTACCATTGTATCGAGGATAGCTGGCTGGGCAAAAGCATTGATTGGAATAACGCTTAATAAGAGGAATAGACAGGTTTGTATTATTCTGGTCATGATCATCTTCCTGTGAGATAAATATTTTCTTTGAAAACTCAATCTCTGATCAGACTCAGATCAGAGATTGAGATTAATTAAAAGCCAGAATTATAGACGCATGCAAATCGCTGAAAATTCGCTGCCAGACTTTGGAAGAACTTTTGGCAACCTAATAAAAGAGTTTATTCGTTTAGACTGTTTAAGAACCTATAATGGTAAAATATTTGTATTATATTTAATAGATTAATAGAAATATTTGCATTGTCAAGAAACGAATTTCCCGGTTGTTATATTTAGAATTATTTAATT
The DNA here is from genome assembly GCA_018817425.1 of Pseudomonadota bacterium. NCBI lineage: Bacteria > Pseudomonadati > Pseudomonadota > Pseudomonadota bacterium. Next base: position 3,253 of record JAHITX010000026.1, on the reverse strand, counting down.
ATATATCCAGTAAGATAAGGCATGGTTTTATATTTAATGCATTTCACGGATTTCAGCATTGTTGCCCCAACCGGATCATTTGTCTCCTGAAGTCTTTTCTCAGACATTGCTTCAAATCTCAGCATAAGAGCAGATTGTACATTACATACCGAGTCCAGGAGATTTCTGATTCGGCGATTTATTTCAACTATTTTTCCAGCTATTTCAAAAAGCCTATTGTATAGCCCGGGCAACATACACTATTTTGCTTCCCCTGGTCATCCTGATTCAAGTTTTTGTCGATCGTGTCTCCCGCTATCGGGCAAGCGGCTTGAGGTTTCAAATCTGTTATTCCTGCAAAGCTAACCACAGAGAAAACAAATGTACCTATAAGTAAAAGCAGTATAATTTCCTACATAATAGTCTCCTTTGTTAACGCCACAAGCATTATCTGATATATTTCTAATTACACCCGCCTGATCCATAACCTCCCATATGTTGATCATTGTAGTCTTCCATATGCTGCCCCTGACCCATTGATGAATTGTAATCTTCCATATGATGAGAGCCATATCCCCGTCTATCGTCAGACCTTGAAGCAACTTTCCTTGACTCGACCCGATAATATGGACGATCCTGATTTATATTTTCGTTCATCCAGCGATTCTGATGATTATCACCGGAGTTGCTATAATTGCCACGCATCTGGTACTCACCCTCTCGTCCTGAATCCTGGGAAAAAACCGGATGTGTGAGTGCCATTATCAGCATTAGGCATCCAGAAATAATAACTGTTTTTTTCATTTTTAAAGTCTCCTTTTGTTAAATTTATTTTTACATCTCTTATAACTGTCAAAAAATGCTACGACTTACATTTTAATGCATAAACATTATTCTTTAACCGGCAACATCCCGGCATAGATCCCTGACCAGTAAAACATCGCTGAACGTGCATCCACCAATTGCATTGCCAGCCATAATTTCTCACCGTCCATATATAATTGTATATCCAGCAATAGAGGTAACGGCTCCGATTCATTATTTTCTGAATTATTTGCCAATATAGTCCTGTTATTGAGAACCTTCCATCCGTTTTGTAATCGTATACTATCGGTAAATAATTGAAGGAATTTTTCGGAAGAAACCAAATTTTCATTTATCTCAATTTTGCGCAAAATAACGCGTTCGTAAGTTCCTCTGTTGGCCACCAGCGCTACAGAGCTTTCGCTTATCAGTTCACGCATAACTGACTCTGTTTCAGGCCGCATGGATTTGTTCGTATATTTTATTAACATGCTATCTATCATTCCAGGCATCATAACCATACAGCCGGAAAGAAAAACTATACTAGAAATAAGCAGCGCTGTAATTGTATGTTTTTTTGTCAATATCATGTGATTCTTCCTTTAATTTATGTATCGCTTTACTTACTGTTGAGCAATTTTGATGCCAGGCAGTAATAACTTTAATTCAATAAGACACAATTTTTTTAGCCCTATATATAATCTACTGCTAAATATAGTATATCTTATTAAATTTATGTACATTATCTACCCTGCTTATTTCCGATACGGTTCTGTTAACAATATCAAAGCTTACCCCTTTCTTTAACTTTACGGAAAAAGGACAAGACCGGTGCGTTAATATTTCGCACTTCATGAGGAAAAGGGCTATACGGGGTGCGAAATAAATGCGCAGATAAAAAAAGAAGTTTAACTCGCGAACTAAAAACCAAACTATTTTAAACCATTACGTCTATAATTAGTTTATACCTCCTGTGGCATGGAAAGTGCTCCATAGACAATCAAAAACCAGACAAGACGCAACTCTGAATTACAAAGCATTGAAGGCAATTGATCCAGTAGAGCTTAGAACATGTAGTAAATCTGCGTGTTGAAATGCAGGGTTTTTGTAGTTCTGCGATGGGCATTTAAAATTTATGGAAAAACATAACAATACAATAGGAAGTAATGGAAGGGAGGTGATGGCCGGGATAGAGATCGTACCTTATCGGATATTTTTTATAAACTTTAATTATTAAAAACCAGAAGGAGATAAAAATCATGAAAAACATTTTCTTAACCATTATTGCAGTAGGCATTTTTATATTCTCAGGAGTCCTTTTGGCTGATGCAGCCAATGGTTCTAAAAGCAATCATACCCCAGCAGTTAATACTGCTAATCAAACAAATCACAATATGCCTATTGAGCAAATGAATCAGGAATCATATTCAAAAATGCCTATCCACAATGATTTCGAGCATACCGGGACAACACATTCTACTTCAGATATGGGATCAGAAATGGGTTCTGGCATGGGCTCCGTTATGGGCTCCGGCATGGGATCTGGGGGTTCCGGTATGGGATCTGGTATGGGATCTGGAAGTTCCGGTATGGGCCATAGTATGGGTAGCCGGAGATAAATATATAGGAGATTACATCTAATATATTGGTGTGCCGGATAATCGGCACGCCAATATGTTTAAGCGCATTAAGGAGAAGAAGTAAATCGCCCCTAAATTTTCGTTAAAATGGAGGAAACAAGAAAATGATAAAAACAATAAAAGTCTCTTTTTTACTTTTATTCTTCGTTATACTTTCAACACAAAGTGTTTTGTGCGAAGAGAGCAAACAATCGCCACCTCTGCCTTTGCATGGAATAGAGGGATACGGCGGCATTGCAATTACCTACAGTGCTTACCTCACAAACCCAGGCGGTGAGAACAGCATTGTTGGGCTCCCGAGCATCGGAGGCGGTCTTCTTGTAACACCTAAAGGGAGATCATTAATATATTCAGGTATCACAGAGACCCTGTTTAACCGGCTGGAACTGGGATTTGGGTTTAATCAGTTCGATCTGCACGATCTTCCTCGAGATATAATGACAGCAACCAATGTAGATATTGAAGATAACCTTGTACATATGTACAATTTAAACGCCAGGCTTGCTCTTCTTAAAGAAAATCAGTTCAACTGGACCTGGTTACCCGCATTAACGCTTGCCTTTCATTATAAAATAAATGATGATATTACCGACATTGATAACCGATTGGGAGGTGCGCTCAAAGCGGCAGGAATTGAAGATGATAGTGGATATGACCTTACCCTTTATGCCAGCAAAATGGTAACGTTCTTTCAGAGCTGGTCGGGAAAAACTGTACAGTTGCTTAAGTGGTAAAGCTGTTCTAAATTGATTTTAAAATATAGAAAGGAGCAGCGGTAAAATGAAGAAATTAAGAAGGAATCATGGAGCAACGTTTAAAGCAAAAGTAGC